>DATADA010000052.1:0-5901 GCA_036258775.1 Candidatus Limnocylindria bacterium
GCGGTGCCGACGGCGCGCTCGACGTCGGCCTTCGACGCGTGGGCGACCCGCGCCAGCGGCTCCTCGGTGGCCGGGTTGATGACCGTGAACGTCCTGCGCGGCCTCGACGGTCGGAACTCGTTCCCGATGAAGAGGCCGTACTCGCTCTCGATTCGGACGTGGTCGGTCGCCTCGGGCGCCGGCGCGTACTCCCACGGGATCCGGCCGCCACCGGCCAGTCCCCATGAGGCGGGCGCCGGCCTCGTCTCCGGTTTCTTCGCGAGCGTCATGAGAGGGCGATTATCGCACCGCCTGCCCCGATAGCATGGCGGTGTGGCAGATCCGCTCGTGTTCAGCCAGCGCTGGAAGGTGCGCACCTACGAGGTCGACGAGAACGGCCACGTCAACAACGCCGTCTACCTCCAGTGGGCGGAGCAGCTCACCGCCGAGCACGCCGAGGCCGCCGGGTTCGGGCGCGAGTGGAGCGTCGGGCACGACGGGGCGTGGTTCGTGCGCCGCCACGAGATCCGGTACCACCGCCCGGCGAGACGCGGCGACGAGGTCGAGCTGACCGTTCGCGTCGTGAGCGTCGGCGGCGTGCGCGGCAGTCGGCGCACGGAGATTCGGCACGCCGCGAGCGGGCAGCTGCTGGCGGAGGTCGCCAGCGACTGGGTCTGGGTTCGCCTCTCCGACGGCCGGCCGTCCCGCGTGCCGCCCGAGATCCTGGCCGCTTTCCGCGTCCCCGGCCAGGAGCCGATGCGGACTGGCCGCAGCTAGCCGGCGGAGACGACGCCGTAGACCTGCATCCGCTCGACCCACCGGACGCCGTTCGCCTCCTCGAGGTCGGGGACCGCGGAGGGGTCGAGGCCGATGACGCGCAGGCTCGCGCCGCCGCACTGCGGAGGGAACGACTCTGCGATCGCGCTGCAGAGCCGGACGGTCCCGTCGGGATCGACGAACAGCGCCCCGTTGACGAGGACCGCCTCGGTGCCGCCGCGTTCCAGCGCATCCTCGACGCTGATTCCCGGCCCGTCGGCGTGCCCGCTGGCCACGGTGATCCGCGGCTCCGTGGGACGAGGGCCGCCGACCGCGTCATCGTCGTCAACCGGGGCGTCGGAGCCGATGCCGCACGCGCCGAGGCCGACGGCGAGGATGAGGAGCAGCGTGCGGGTCCGGGTCATGGGTCGTCGCCTCAGGTGAGTGCGTGGATGCCGCGCCAGACGCCGCACGGCACGCGGAGGTTCCGAGATCAGCGCGCCACCGGCGCGGGCGCTCCTCTTCCGCCAGCTCCGATCGGACCATCCGGCGGTCCGAGACGCTAGCGGGCCCCCTCCAGCGCGAGAAGGAATTCCTTTCGCGGCAGGCCGCCGGTGTACCCGCCGAGCCCGCCGTCGGCGTGGACGACCCTGTGGCACGGAACCACGATCGGGATCGGGTTCGAGCCGAGCGCGTTGCCTGCGGCCCGAGCGCCTCGCGGCGAGCCGGCGGCGGCCGCGACGTCGCGGTAGTTCGTGACGCGCCCGTACGGCACGCGTGCGGTCGCGCGCAGCACGTCCGCCGCGAAGCCTCGGACCAGCCGCCAGTCGATCGCCACCTCGAACCTGCGCCGCCGCCGCTCGAAGTAGTCGTCCAGCTGACGCCGCACGGCGTCGGTCCGCTCCGGCGCCCGCACCACGCGCGGCGAGATCCTCGTCGCGACGTCGGTGAGCTGCCGCTCGATCGGGTCATCCGGATAGGAGAGCCGCAGGAGGCCCGCCGGCGTGACGAACACGGTCAGCGGGCCGAGGGGCGAGTCCATGGCGGCGTAGGCCACGTCGAGCAGCCCTTCGGCGGCGGCCCGGCGGCGCCACGCCTCGAGTGAGGCGTCGGGTGGGACCGCCGCCGGCGGCGCGGCGGCGTGCAGGCGGCCCTCGAGGTCCTTCATCTGGTCACCCTCCCGCGCAGCTTCGTCAGCCCGGCGCGGACGCTCTGCCGCGCGGCCTCTTCGGTGCAGCCCATCCGGCTTGCCACCTCCGCATACGGAAGATCGAACACGAACCGATGGACGATCGCGGCGCGCTGCTTCGGCGGCAGCGCCCCCACCTCGCGCCACAGCCCGTCGTCGGCCGGGTCCGGCGACCAGGCCGCCGGCTCCCGGCGGCCGTCCAGGCCGTCGAGCGCCTCCGTGCGGCGCCGAGCCCGCCGGCGCCCGAGGTCGAGCGCCTTGCGCTGAGCGATCGTGTAGAGCCACGCCCGAAGGTTCTCGCCGCTGGTCAGCCGCGCGTACGCGCGCAGCGCCGAGAGGAGCGCCTCCTGCAGGCAATCGTCGGCGTCGTGCGGACCGACGAGCACCGTCAGGAACCGATGCAGCTCGGCCGCGTGCGCGTCGACCAGCGTCTGGAACGGCGGCAGGTGCACTCGGGTGGAACGCCGCTCCGCGGAGCGCCGTGAGATGGGACGGTTCCTCACCCCACCGCGCGCCGCACGATCTCCTCGTACACGGATGGATCGTCGGCGTCGACCACGGGGAAGCCGATCCCCTCGCTCCCCTCCCAGTGCATCCGGGTCCCGGGATTGTGCCAGTCGCCGCCGTCGGCGACGAAGAGGTGGGGCGAGCCGCGGACGGCATCGCCGGAGGCGACGCGCCAGTCGGCCGCGATCCGGGCGCGCGCCCGGCCCTCGTCGAGCGCCGCCGCCAGCGCGGCCACGTCGACGCCCTCGCAGGCGGAGGCGATCTCGAGCACGACGTGGCGCAGGCTGATGCACCGGCTCTCGCCGAAGAAGGCCACCCGCAGGGCGCGGTCGAGCTCCTCGGACGCGGCGAGCCCCTGGTCCTTCGCCGCCTGCACGGCCTCCATCGGCAGCAGCGTCGTCACCGGCCAGGCGGTGAGCGGACCCTGCCAGATCTGCCAGCCGGCTCGTGGCGCCAGCTGCGCGCAGACCGGCACCTCCGCCGAGACTGTCCGGAACGGCGTCGGCTCCGAGTTGAACAGCTCGAGCGGAAAGACGCGGTGGTCGAACCTGACCGTCTCGGACAGCCCGAGGCGTCGCCGAGCGTCGTGCAGCCGCCACACCGCGACGTGCGACCACGGGCAGTGCAGGTCGGACCACACCGCGATGGTCCCCGGCGCGACCTCCACCGGACTAGTCGACGGTGAAGTAGTCGCTGCCCGAATAGCGGCCGGTGCGCTCCTTGCGAATCTGCATCAGCACGTCGTTGAGCAGGCTCGACGCGCCGAACCGGAACCGCTCCGGGCTCATCCACTCGGGGCCGAGCGTCTCGTACAGCACGACCAGGTAGCCGATCGCCTCCTTCGCGGTCCGGATGCCGCCGGCCGACTTCATGCCGACGGCGCGCCCGGTCTGGGCGTGGAAGTCGCGGATCGCCTCGAGCATGACGAGGGTGACCGGCAGCGTGCTGGCCGGCTGCACCTTGCCGGTGCTGGTCTTGATGAAGTCCGCCCCGGCCGCCATGGCGAGGACCGAGGCGCGCCGGACGTTGTCGTACGTCTCCAGCTCCCCGGTCTCGAGGATCACCTTCAGGTGCGCGTCGCCGATCGCCTCGCGAACGGCGACGATCTCGTCGTAGACGCGGCCGTAGTCACCCGCCAGGAAGGCGCCGCGGTCGATGACCATGTCGATCTCGTCCGCGCCCATCTCGACCGCCTCGCGCGCGTCGCGCAGCTTCACCTCGAGCGGTGCCTGCCCCGACGGGAAGTAGGTGGCGACGGCTGCGACCCTGACGCTCGAGCCCGCCAGCGCCGCCCTCGCCACGGGGACCAGGGCCGGGTAGATGCACAGCGCCGCGACGCTGGGGATCGACGGGTCGGTCGGATCCGGCCGCCGCGCCTTGGCGGCGAGCGCGCGCACCTTCCCCGGCGTGTCCTTTCCCTCGAGGGTGGTGAGGTCCATCATCCGGATCGCGAGGTCGAGCGCCCAGAGCTTCGCCTCGCGCTTGATGCTCCGCTTCGCCAGGCTGGCCGCGCGCGCCTCGACGCCGACCGCGTCGACCGGCCAGACCCGGCCGAGCAGCCCGCCGAGGGCGCGGTGCCGCCCCACCGTGAGGTCGCGGGTGCGCGCCACGCCGGGCGACGAGGTATCGGGAACGAGGGTGCTCATGGGCGGCTCACTGGGATGGGGCTCCGATCGTCCCGCGACTCGACCGCGCCGTCAAGCACGGGTAGTAGGCTTCGGCACGTGGTGCCGAGCACCGAGCCGATCGTGTACTGCCTGACCCGTGACCGCAACCTCGCCGGCGCGCTCGAGGAGCGGCTGGCCGGGGCGCTTCCCTTCTTCTACAACGACGCGGCGCGGCTCCACCAGGCGCTCATGCTTCGGGCCCCCGACTTCGTCGTCATCGACACCGCCGCCATCCGGCCCGAGTACGGCGACGCGGGGCTGGGACCGGTCGTGGCCTTCGTGCGCGAGCGGGCGCCCGCTGCCCGCGTCGCGGTCAAACCCGCCCCCGGGGCGGAGCGCCTGGTCGCCGCCGAGGCGGGGCCGGGCGCCGAGCTCATTCCCGCCGACCACCCCGGCACCGTGGCGGCGGTCGCCACCGCCTGCGGCTGCCCCTAGCCCTCGCCGCCGGGCGACGACGCGGGCCGGCGGCGCCCGACGATCCCCATCCGGGACGGCGGCCAGTAGCGCAGCCAGACGCGGCCTCGCACCAGGCTGGTCGGGATCGGGCCGAACTCGCGCGAGTCGGTGCTCGCCTCCGGATGGTCCCCGTGGACGGTGACGAGCCCGGCCTCGACCGCGGTGACGCGCTTCACCAGGTCCCGCTCCCGCTCCCGCGGATCGGCGGCGACGACCACCTCGCCGACGTGCGGGGCGCGGAAGACGTAGCTCAGCCGCTCCGCGAAGAGCCAGTCACCGGGGAGCAGGCCGGGCGCCATGGAGCCGCCCCGCACCTCGACCGCCGTCACGTGACCGAGCAGCCAGCGGACCGCCGCGACGAGGAGCGCGCCGCCGCCGAACAGCAGGAAGCGGGGCCGACGGCCCCGCTCCGTGCGCATCGGTGCGTCGGGTCAGGCGGTCGCGGCGGCCTGCGCCCGAGCGCCGGGGCGACCGGCGACGCGCGTCTTCTCCGGGCCGCCGGACTCGATCCAGAAGCGGTCGACCTCGTCGATCAGCTCCAGGAGGCGCTGCGCCTCGGCGCGGTCGACGGTGTGCTTCACCTTGGACGCCTGCTTGGCGGCGTTCCAGAAGGTCTCGTGCAGGTTCGGGAAGCGGTCCAGGTGCTCGGGCTTGAAGTAGTCGTGCCAGAGTACGTCGAGGTGCTGCTTCGCGAGCTCGGCACGCTCCTCCTTGACGTGGATGCACCGTGCGCGGAAGAGGGGGTCCTCGCTGGCGTGGTACTTCTCGATGATGCGCAGGCAGCTCTCGGCCTCGATGCGCGCCTGCTCGGGGTCGTAGACGCCGCACGGGACGTCACAGTGCGCGTGGACGACGCGCCTCGGGCGCAGCGGATTGCGGATGCTGAACATGGCACTCCTCTCGTCGGTGCTTCTCAGTCAGGGTCGCCTCGAGTGTGCAGCAAACGCCGCGCCACCCGGGCCGCGTCCGCTGGGTCAGCTGCCCATCACCATCCCGCCGTCGACGCCGAGCACCTGGCCGGTCACGTAGCGCGCCTCCTCCGAGGCGAGGTACACCGCGGCGGCCGCGACGTCAGCGACGTCGCCGACGTACCCCATCGGCGTCAGCTGTCGCAGCGCGTCCTGCGCCGTGGGCGGGAGATCCCGCGTCAGGTCGGTCTCGATCAGCCCCGGCGCGATGGCGTTGCAGGTGATGCCACGCCCCGCGAGCTCACGCGCCGTCGTCTTCGTCAGCCCGATGAGGCCCGCTTTGGCGGCCGCATAGTTCGCCTGGCCGGGGTTCCCGGCCCGGCCGGCGGCGCTCGACATGTTGATGATGCGTCCGAAGCGCGCCTTCATCATCGGCCGC
>DATADA010000053.1:0-1805 GCA_036258775.1 Candidatus Limnocylindria bacterium
TCGGCCGATGACGGCCAGGCTCACCACGAAGTCGGAGAGCGCCTCCTTGTCCGAGGCGCGGGACGGCTCCCCGTTGAGGCACGCCGGCCCGTCGGCGGTCGCGGTGAAGCAGTCGTCGCGCGCCGGGTCGTAGATGACGCCCAGGACGGGGCCGCGATCGGCCACCAGCCCAATGCTGACGCAGTAATACGGGATGCCGTTGGCGTAGTTCACCGTCCCGTCGAGCGGGTCGATCACCCACGTCCGCGCCGCTCCGCGCCCCGCGCCGCGGCGCTCGTGGTGGCCCGACTCCTCGGCCAGGATCGCGTCGCCGGGATAGCGTACGCGGATGGCGTCGATGATCATCTTCTCGCTCGCGAAGTCGACGTCGGTGACGACGTCGCGCTTGCTCTTGTAGTCGATGCGCTCGACCCGCCCGTAGCTCTCCTGGAGCAGGGCCCCCGCCCGGCGGGCCATCCGCACGGCGAAGCGCAGCTCCTCGGCCAGGGACATCACGTCGGCACCGGCCGGTCGCACCGGCGTCGTGTCTCGCTCGGGTCCGTCGGGGCCGCGGCGTCCGCTCACGGCCGTGATCGTAACCGGCGCCGTCAGGCGGTCACCGATTCGTCGTCCGCCCCCCGCTGCTCGTCGCCCTCGCCCTGCTGCGCGCCGCCGCGCCTGATGAAGCTGATCCGGCCGCGCGGCTCGAGGATGGCCCACGCGACGTCGTCGATCGATGCGATTCCCGCCAGCCGCATCTCCGACTCGACCTCCGCCGGGGTGAGGCGGTCACGACGCATGTTGCCCCGCACCAGCCGTCCGTCGCGCACGATGACCCGCGGCTCCCCGTCGAGCCAGCGCTCGGCCAGCGGCCAGAGGTAGGTCGACCAGCTCAGCACGAGCGCCCAGAAGGCGAAGGTGAAGATGGCCAGCAGCGCGCCGGTCAGGCTGAAGTCGTTGTGGGTCACTCCCTGCTGGATCAGGTCGCCGGTGACGACGAGCACGATGAGCTCGAACGGTGTCAGCTGTGCCAGCTCCCGCTTCCCGAGCAGCCGCACCAGCAGGTAGAGGCCGAAGAAGATGACGGTCGCGCGCACGATGACGTCCATCAGGGCAGCACTCCCAGCTCGTACTCGACCACGGCGATCGGCTCCTCGCCGTCGAGCAGCCTGATCGCCCCGCGGTTCACCCTGGGCGGGTGATCGGGGTTGATCTGCAGATCGACCTTGATCTCGAGCCGGTCGCCGGGCTGCAGCGCGCCGAACGCGAACCGGAATTCGCCGTCGGCGGCCTCCTCCTCGGTGGGCGCGGGGATGAATGTGTTCACGGTGATGTCGCGCCATACGGCCGGGTCGACCGCGACGACGGCCTGCGCGATCTCGGCGCGGGCCTCCACGCTGAAGCGCATCTCGAAGAACTCGCCGTTCCTGATCCGATACGGGCCCTGCACGCTGAGGCTCCCGCGCTCGCCCGAGTCGCTCACCACTGACTCGCCGCCGTAGACGCCGGCGAACCCGGCGCCGATCACGAGCGCGAGCACGAGCAGCGCGAGCGGACTGGCTCGGCCCCCGAAACCGCGCCGCTCCGCGACGTGCCGCTCCTCGATGCCGGTCGGAAGCGTTTCCAAACGGGTCATCGCTCCTCTGCTCGCCTCTCCGCTCGCCGCTCTCCTACCGGCCCTCCCCGCCGATCGCGAACCGCGCCGCGAGCCCTCGAAGCACACGGTAACTCCCCGGTAACGACCCCCGTGCGACTGTGCAACCGTGTTGCACAGTCCGTGGCTCCGCGAGGCGCACCTGGACCGGCCGTCGTACGAGACGCTGCCG
>DATADA010000054.1:0-10742 GCA_036258775.1 Candidatus Limnocylindria bacterium
ACCGCCAGGCAGGCGAGGGCGACCGCCAGCGCCGCCCGCAGCAGCGGTGGCGCCCCGCGCGGCTCGCGAGCGCGCCTCACCTGGCGAGCCCGAAGATGCGCGCGAAGAGGCCCGGGCGCCGAGCGCGCGCCGGGGGCGGGCTCCACGCCGGCATCATCGACTCCACGTCGGCCCGATAGGCAGCCAGCAGCGCCGGGTTGCGTCCCGCGCGCCCGGACGAGTCGGGGAGGGCGCCGCGGTCGGCGACCGCATGGGCCGTCTCGTCGAGCAGCCTGTCGGCGACGACCACCAGCCGGGCGAGCGCACGGCCGAGCTCATCGCGATCGACATGTCCGGGGGGCAGCTCCGTCATCAGCATGGCGCGATCGTCATCGGTCATGGCGAACTTCACGAACGGGTAGTCGAAGTTGGCCCGCAGCATCCGCAGGTAGACCCGCCGCGGGATCTCCATCGCCTCGGGCCCGTAGTATGCCCACAGCGCCCAGCCAACCTCGGCGACCCAGGCTACCGTGACGCGGAGGTCGAACCGGCGCTCGCCGTCGACGATCACGTCCCTGCTGAACGCCGGATCGCCGGGCCCGCCGCTGGCCGCGACGACCGTCAGTCCGAGCTCCTCGAGCCAGGCGTCGATCGCCGGCCCTCCCCGGGGTGCGTCGGCCGGGGGCAGCCTCGCGCTCGCCTCGTTCACCGGCCCGCCATGGCGGGCGACGCCTGCGCTCGGTCGGCGAGCCGGGCGACAGTCTCCCCCGAGCGGATGCGGCGCCGGCGCGCGAAGTCGGCGGGACCGACACCCGGGTCGATCCGGCAGTTGCGGCCGACCACCACGCCGCGTGGCACTCGGGCGCGCTTGCCCACCAGCGTCAGCCCGGCGTAGAGCCGCTCGGGCTCGTCCCGGTTCGGCCGGATCTCGTCGCCCCATCCGATAGCGGCGCGCTCCCCGATCACGCACTCCTTGTCCACGATGGCGCGGTCGAGGCACGCGCCGGCGCCGATCTCGGTGTCGAACATCACGATCGAGTCCCTGACGGTGGCGCCGGGGCCGACCCGCACGCCGGGCGACAGGATGCTGTGCTCGACCGTCCCGCGCACCACGCAGCCGTGGCTCAGCATGCTGCGCGTGACCCGGGCATCGGGGCTGACATAGGCCGGGGCTCGCTCCTCGCTCTTGGTGTAGATCAGCCAGCCGCGGTCGTACAGGTCCAGCGGCGGATCGTGGCGGAGCAGGTCGAGGCTGGCTTGCCAGTACGACTCGACCGTTCCGACGTCCTGCCAGTAGCCGTCGAAGCGGTATCCCCAAACCCGCCGCCGCTCGGCGATCATGGCCGGCACCACGTCCCGCCCGAAGTCGATCCGGTTCGGCCCCAGGACGCGCCGCAGGACCGGCCAGCTGAAGACGTAGACCCCCATCGAGACGAGGTTGCCGGGCGGGTCCGGCGGCTTCTCGACGAACTCGGTGACCCGGCCGTCGGCGTCCAGCGACAGGATCCCGAAGCGGTGCGCCTCCTGGATCGGGACGGTGCGGACGGCAACGGTCAGATCCGCGCGGGCACCGAGGTGCAGGTCCAGGAAGGGACGGTAGTCCATCTTGTAGACGTGGTCGCCGGCGAGCACCAGGACGAGGTCGGGGTCCCGGTCCGCGATGAAGTCGAGGTTCTGGAGCACGGCGTCGGCCGTGCCGCGGTACCAGTCGCGTGGCCGGCCGCGGCCGATGTACGGCTGGAGCAGGGTGACTCCTCCCCGGCTGCGGTCGAGGTCCCACGGTCGCCCGACCCCGATGTGGTCCATGAGCGAGCGCGGCGCGTACTGCGTCAGCACCGCCACGTCGGTGAAGCCGGAGTTCACCGCGTTCGACAGGCTGAAGTCGATGATCCGGTACTTCCCGCCGAAGGGCACGCCAGGCTTGGCACGCACCTGCGACAGGATCGACAGGCGCTCCCCCTCGCCGCCCGCCAGGATCAGGGTCAGGACCGATGCGGGCACTGGAGCGATTGTGGCACGGCGCGGCCGCCGCCTCTACGGGCGGTTGCCGCCTCCACCACCGTTGCCGTTGCCGTTCCCGTTGCCGTTCCCCGGGGCGGCGGTCGGCGCGGGCGCCGGGGGTGGCGCCGGCTCGGCGCCACCGCCTCCGCCGCCCGGTGGTGGAGGCGCGGGCCCGACCGGCGCGATCGGGGCCACCGCCCTGGTGAAGCGCTGGCCGCAGACCGGCGGGAAGCCGCTCTCGCCGTAGAGCGGCGCGATCGCGAACCGGACCCGCTCGTCGTCCATGTACTTGCCGGGATCGCCGCGCGCGCCGGTGGCGCCGGTCACGAGGCGCGCCGACCACTCCCGCGCGGCGTCGATCCAGCTCTCGGGTCGCTCGGGCTGGGCGCGCTCGAGGTATCCGACCAGGTCCAGGCAGCCGCGCGTGAACAGGTTGTCGGTGGGCGGTACGGTGTCGGGCAGGAACGGCATCTCGACCACCCGTCCGCAGTTCCGTGTCGCGCGCAGCCCCGTCCAGCGGCAGACGCGAACCATCTCGATCTCCTCGGGGCGCTGGAACGCCGTCTGGCCGACCGGCTTGCGACCGTTCCACTCCCACGGCTTGTTGAGGGCCTCGACCATGAAGTCGTGCCAGAGGAAGAGGGGACCATCGGCGGCGAACAGGCCGCCGCGGATCTGGTTCGACATCGGCTCCTGGTTGTTGTTCCCCATCCAGACGCCGGTGACCAGGCTGCCGGGCACGTAGCCGAAGCCCGACACGTCACGGAAGTCGTTCGTCGTCCCGGTCTTGAAGGCGGCGGGCCGTCGCCGGCCGTCGGGCGTCTCGAGCTGAGCGCGCTCACCCCACAGCGCGTTACGCCGCGGGTCCGTGTTGCCCTCGAGGATGTAGTGCATCAGGTACGCCTCGGCCGGCGTCATCGGCTTCGTGGTCGAGTCGCCCGGCGGGTCGTGGCGATAGACGACGCGGTTGTCGCGGTCGCGGATCTCGAGGACCGTCGTCGCCGGATGCAGCGTCCCCTGCTGGGCGAACACGCCGTACGCCTGGGTCAGGTTGGTGAGGTTGACCGGGACCGATCCGAGGGCCAGCGACAGCCCCGGGTCCTCGGCCATGATCTGCTCCGCGCTGGCGATCCCGAGCGTCTCGGCGAACTCCGCCGTCTCCTGCGTCCCCGCCAGGTACTGCATCTGGACCGACGGGATGTTGAGGCTGTAGCGCAGCGCGTCCACGGCGAGCACCGGGCCGTGTTCCTTGATGTCGGCGTTCGTCGGCTTGTAGCTTCCCTGCTCGCTCGTGCTGAACTCGGTGAGCGCGTCGACGAACAGCGTCGCCGGGGTGGCGCGCCGCGCCTTGAAGGCAGAGGCGTAGGTGATCGGCTTGAACGCCGAGCCGGGCTGGCGGACGCCGAGACCGGCGACGTCGAACTCGCCCTGCACCTCCGGCGCCTCGGTGTTGTAGAAGTCGACCGATCCGACGTACGCCACGATCTCCCCCGTGGCCGAGTTGATCGAGACCAGCGCCGCGTTGTTCACGTTGAACGACTTGAGCTGCTCGACGTGCCGCTTCACCTGCTCGTGCGCCACCTGCTGCAGCTCGAGGTCGATCGTCGTCGTGATCCGGTAGCCGCCGGTCCGTACCGCCAGCGCCGGGTTCGCCACGTCCAGGCTGGCGAGGATCCGCTCGGCCTCGCTCCGTACGCGGTACGTGAAGTGCGGCTCGCGCAGCGGACTGGTCACCCGGGACGGCTTCATCTCCTCCCAGGTCGTGGCCGTTGCCTCGCGATGCTGCGTCCGGGTGATGTGACCGTCGCGCAGCATGGCGTCGAGGACCTGGTCGCGGCGCTGCATGGCCGGCGCCGGGCCCTCGCCGTTGTTGAACGGGTCGTAGTCGGAGGGGCGCTGCGGCAACCCTGCCAGGAAGGCCGACTGCGCCAGCGTGAGCTGAGCCAGATCGGTCAATCCGAAGTAGTTGGCGGCCGCCGCCTTGATCCCGTACGAGCCGTTGCCGTAGAAGACGAGGTTGAGGTAGGTCGTCAGGATCCGCTCCTTGCCGTCCCTGCCCGGATAGGCGGCCGTCACCCGACGGGCCATGATCTGCTCGCGGATCTTGTCCTCGATGCCCGGGTTCTGCCGCGGCTGCGGCGGCCGGCAGACGGCGTCCTCGACCTCGTCGTCCTCCGCGGGCGCCGCGGGCGTGGCGGTCGGCTGGGGGGCCGCGGTGGCGTCCGGCGCGGGGGTCGCCCCGGCGTCGACCTCGGTCGCCTCGTTGATCTCGGCGAGCACGCGCGCGTAGTCGATCATCTGCTGGGTGATGGTCGATGCGCCCTGGACGATGTCGCCGGCGCGCCAGTTGGCGTACAGCGCGCGCGCGACGGCGTAGTAGTCGATGCCGTCGTTCGTCCAGAACGTGCGATCCTCGATCGAGACCGTCGCGTCCACCAGGTGCTTGGGGATCTCGTCGAAGGCGACGGCGTCGCGGTTCTGGCACTCGAAGCGGGCCAGCAGCGTCTTCCCGGTCCGGTCGTAGACGAGCGTCGACTCGGGCAGGTCCACGGTGTCGATGACACGCGGGTCCGGAAGGGTGGCGGCGATCGCGTTGTAGGCAGCGAACAGCCCGCCGACCGTCCCGGCGATCGTGCCCACGAACATGAGCCCGATGACGGCGAAGGTGACGAAGAAGAAGCCGGCGAGGCCGCGGCGGCGGCTGGCGCCCACCGCGTGATGGCGGCGAACCATCAGTCGATGGCGCCGCCGCTGCATGGCAGGATGCATCGGCCGCTACGGTAGCAGCCGGGCGCCCTCCGGTCGAATCGCGGTCAGGGCAGGTACGGCCGCGGATCGACCGGCTGACCGTCGGCCATCACCTGGAAGTGGAGGTGGCAGCCGGTGGCGAGGCCGGTCTTCCCCTCGTAGCCCAGCAGGTCCCCGGCCTTCACCTTCTGGCCGACCGAGACGACCTCGCTCGAGAGGTGCCAGTACCACGTCTGCAGGGTCTGCGAGTGGCCGACGATGACGCCTATGCCGTCGTCGCCGTAGGCGCGGTTCGGCCGGCCGTCGGCGAGGACCACGCCGTCGGCGGCGGCGCGGATCGGGCCGTTGCACTTCGGGCTGTTGTAGGCCAGGTCCATCCCGGTGTGGGCCTCGTCGAAGCTGGTGCTGCCGAACTCCTGGGTGACGATGAAGTCGCCCTTCTCGGGCCACGCGAAGCGTCCGCGGTAGGCGATTCCCAGCCGGCGCGCCTCGGCGGTCAGCTGCCGCACGAGCTGACGCTGGCCGGCGAGCGCCCGCTCATGGGCGGCGACGAGCTCCTCGGTCTGCTGCCGATTGCTCGCGATGGCGGCCAGCACCCGCTCCTGCTCGGCGCGGTACGCCGCCAGGTGCCGCCGCTGCTGGTCGAGCAGCGCCCGTGCCTCGTCGGCCCGCCGCTGCTGGTTCCCGAGGAGCGCCTCGCGCTCGGCGGTCTCGGCGACGAGCGCCCGGAGCGTGGCGCGCCCCTCCCGCAGCGTGCGCTGGCGGATCTCGAGGCGGCGCCGGGTCTCGCGGATGTCGTCCGCCAGCCGCTGGTCCTCCTCCGAGAGGCTGACCATCGCGCTCATCTCGGTCGCGGCGTCGCCGAGCGTGTCGGACGAGGCGAGCACCTCGAGCAGGCTGACCTGGCTCTTCTCGTAGGCGATGCGCAGGTGGTCCTCGAGCAGCGCCTCTCGACGCGCGAGCTCGCGACGCGTCTCGGTGATGTCCTCGGCGACGGCGACGAGATCCTTCTCGAGCTGCACCACGCGGGCGCGGTAGCGCTTCAGCGCCGCGCGCGTGGCGTCGAGCTCGGCGGTGATCCCGGCGAGCCGCTTCTCGGCGTCGGCGAGCTGGGTGCCGACGGCCTTCAGATCGGCGGTGAGCCGCTCGACGTCGCCGGTGAGCGCCTGCTGCTGCTCCTCGAGACCGGCCAGCGCCGTGCGCTGGGCGGCCAGCTCCGCCTCTATCCGGCGCTGCTGGCCGATGGCGGCGTTGACCTCCGACGGATCGGTGGCGCGCACGGCGGGCAACGACGGGCCGATGCCGCCGAGCAGCACGAGCGCGACGAGGAGCGAAGCGCCGAAGCGCAGGGCAGGTTGGGTGTGTGGCATGGCGGGGCGAGCACCGGTGAGCACGGAGACCGTGGGGGCGAGGGGTGGACGGAGCGGGCTATCGGGGACGGCCGCGGGGCGGGCGACGTGGTGGGTGGCGGGTCACCCCCTCCAGCCGGGCGGCAGCCCGGCGGTGCCGCCGAGCCCGGGACCGAGCGCGAGGGCGATGACCGCGCCGGCCACGAGGAACGGGCCGAACGGGATGTAGCTCCGCATCCCGACCCGCCGCATCGTCAGCAGGACGAGCGACGCGACGGCTGCGAGCAGCGAGGCGATGAAGATGGCGAGGAAGACCGATGGCCAGCCGAGCAGCGTGCCGATCGGCGCGACGAGGTAGAGGTCGCCGATCGCGAGGCCGCCGCGCACGATCAGAGTGAGGGCACCGAGGAAGCCGACCGCGGCCGCGGCGCCGATGAGGGCGCTGACCGGCTGTACGGCCGGGTTGAACGGGACCCAGGCGGCGGCGCCGACGACCAGGGGGTCGAGCAGGAGGTGCGGCAGCCGCCGCTGTTCGAGATCGGTGGCGGCCAGCAGGACGAGGACCGCCACGAACGCGAGGTACACCGCGGTGGCCCACGGGGCGAGCTCGGACCGCGAGGCGAGGAGCGCGCCGGCCAGCCCGGCCACGGCGGCGAGCCCCAGCGTGCGCGCGCCGGGTCGGCGTCCGGTGGCCTCGTCGGACGGCCAGACGCTCGCGAGCCGTTCGGCCGCGGCGCCGAGAGCGCTGAAGGCAGCGCCGACCGCGATCACGATCGGGTCCATCGCTCGCATCGTAACGGCGTCCACGGCTTGCATCGTATCGACGCGCGCCGGGCACGCCATAGGAGGTTCGGCTGGCACGGGTCCTGCGACCGTCCGGTTGCGTACCGACGCGGAGCCGTCGGCGCCCTAAGGAGGTGCTTCCTGATGGACAAGGATCGGATCGAGGGTGGCCTGAAGGAAGGGGCCGGCAAGGTCAAAGAGGCCTGGGGCGACATGACCGACAACCCCAAGGCCGAGGGCGAGGGCAAGATGGACCAGGCCGAGGGCAACGTCCAGCAGGGCTGGGGCGAGGCCAAGGACACGGTCCGCGACATCGGCGATCGCTCCGAGGACGAGGCCGACCGCCGGATCTGACCGCGACCGCTACCCGATGGCGAGGCCCCGCCCGCGGCGGGGCCTCGTCGTGTTCAGCCCGACCGGTCCTCGAGGAAGTCGAGCGCCAGGCGCACCAGCGTCGAGACCCCCGCGCCGGTTGCGCCCTTCGGCGCGTACGGCTTCTCGGCGCTCAGGTACGCGCTCCCGGCGATGTCGAGGTGCGCCCAGTCGCGCTTCACGAACTCACCGATGAACACCGCGCTCTTGATGAGCGAGCCGTCGCGCGTCGCCGAGTTCACCAGGTCGGCGTGCGGGGTGTCGAGGGCGGTGCGGTACTCGGCGACGAGCGGCATCTCCCACAGCCACTCCCCGCTCACCTCGCCGGCGCGCATCACCTCGGTCCCCCACTCGCGCGGCCGCGCGAAGCAGGCGGTGATGAGCTCGCCGAAGGCGGATGCCGCCACGCCGGTCAGGGTCGCCACGTCGACGAGGTGGGTCGCACCCTGCGACTCGGCCCAGGCCAGCGCATCGGCCAGGATGAGGCGGCCCTCGGCGTCGGTGTTCGTGACCTCGACCGTCAGGCCGTTCATCGCCCTGACCACGTCGCCCGGCCGCTGGGCGTTGCCGCCGGGCATGTTCTCGACGAGCGGCGCCACGGCCATGAGCGGCGTATCGGGCGCGATGCGTGCGACCGTCCGCGCGGCGGCGATCACGGCCGCGGCGCCGGACTTGTCGTGCTTCATGTCGCCCATGTTCTCCGCCGGCTTGATGCTGATCCCGCCCGAGTCGAAGCACACGCCCTTCCCCACCACGGCGATTCGCCGGTCGCCGCCGTCCTGCCAGCCGGGCAGCTTGACGCCGACGAGCCGGGGCTCGTGGGCGGCGCCCTGGCCGACGCCGAGCAGCGCTCCCATGCCGAGCTCCGCCATCTCCCCCGGGCCGAGCACCTCGACGCTGCAGCCATCGGCCTCCAGCGCCCGGGCGGCGTCCGCGAACCGCTCCGGATAGAGGTCGTTGGCGGCACGGTTGGCGAGGTCGCGACCGAACGCCGTCCCCTCCCCGATCGCCGCGCCGCGGTCGAGCGCCGCCTGGGCGGCCCCGCCGGCCGCGCCACCGAGGACGAGGACCTCGCCGACGTCGCGCTTCATCGCCTCGGTGTCGCGCGCCCGGCCGTAGATCAGCTGCGGGCGGTACGTGCCGGCGACGGCGCCGATGGCCGCCGCCTCGAGCGCGTCGGCGTCCTCACCGTCACGCAGCCAGATCGCGAGCGTGGCGGCGCCCCTGCCCTGGAGGCGACGCGTGGCGGTGGCGGCGATTCGGCGGGCGCGCCAGGCTCCGCGCCCGCGCGTCGCGGCGTTGATCAGGAGCAGCCGTTCGGCCGCGAGGGCGCCGGCATCGACCAGCGCCGTGGAGTGCTCGATCGGGTTGAACTCGCCCCAGTCGATCGCACGGCGGATGGCGCCGCCCGCGGCACGGTCGAGCTCTGCCAGGTCGCCGGGGAGGTCGAGCTCGTCCCGGTAGACGGGAACGGCCAGCACGTCGGCTCGGACGGTGGCGGGCGGTGTCTCATCGGCGCGCAGGCGCATACGGCGGCTCCCAGTGAGGTGCCCGGGTCAGTGGAGGCAGGAAGTATAGGGGGCTCAGCCGCCACCGCAGGGCCCCGGGTACCGAGGCCAGTACATGACGAACCGTGACCCGCGGGGCACGATGGTGCCGGCGGCGGGCTCCTGGCTGTAGACCTGCTCGGGCCTGCTCTCGTCGTGCTCGCAGAACAGCGTCCAGTCAAGGCTTGCGTCGCGCGCGGCGGCGATGGCCTCGTCGGCGGACATGCCGATCGTGTCCGGCACGCGCACCTCGTTCGGCGCCAGCGTCGGCGTGGCGGGGGCGGTCGCGACCGGCGATGGGGCGCCGGTGCCTCCGGCGCGGAGCAGCGGGAGCACGACGAGGATCCCGACGAGCGCCGCCGCGCCCAGGAGAACGAGCGTCCCGAGCGCGCCCGCGACCGACCGGCGGGGGCGGCGCTCCGCGGGGCGCGCGGCGGGGGCGGAGGCGTGGGGAGCCTCCCGCTCGGGCGTCGGGGGCAGGTACGCGTATCCGGCCGGCGCGGGGATCGTAGCGACCGGGCGCGTCTCATCCTCCTCGCGTTCGGCGAGGGCTGCCTCGAGCGCGCCGGCCATCTCGGCGGCGCCTCGCCATCGCCTCGCCGGGTCGGGATCGAGCGCCCGCAGGACCACCCGGTCCAGCGCCGGCGGGACACCCGGCTCGAGCGCTGAGGGCGCCGGAGGCGGACCGCCCCCGTGCGCGGCCGCCACCGCCGGCGGCGTCCGTCCCGGATACGGCATCCGTCCCGTGAGCGCCTCGTAGAGCACCGCGCCGGCGGCGAAGATGTCGCTCCGCGGCGTGAGCGGCTCGCCCCTCAGCTGCTCGGGCGACATGTAATGCAGCGAGCCGATGCTCGTCGAGCCCTCGCCGCCGTCACCCGGCGACCGGGCGATGCCGAAGTCGATCAGCTTCGTCGGCCCCGGACCGAGCAGGATGTTGCCGCTCTTCACGTCGCAGTGGACCAGCCCGCGCTCGTGGACGGCCTCCAGGCCGGCGAGGACGTCGGCGACGATCCGGCCCGCCTCGGCGGCCGGCAGCGGGCCGCCGGTCGCGAGGAGCTCGCGCAGTGAGCGGTGCCTGGCGAGCAGCTCCATCACGATGAAGTGGAGGCCGCCGTCGCTCCCCGAGTCGTAGACGTGGACGAGGTTGGCGTGCGACACGGAGGCGGCGGCTCGCGCCTCCCTCAGGAAGCGGTCGACGAAGGCCGGGTCGTCGGCGTACGGCCGGGCGAGGATCTTCACCGCGACCCGGCGCCCCAGCCGCTCGTCCGCCGCCCGGTAGATGCGCGCCATCCCGCCGCTGGCGAGCAGCGACTCGACGTGGTAGCGGTCGGCCAGCCGCCGCCCGACGACTGGATCGCGCTCCGCCGGCGCGTCCGTGCCAGGGGTCCGCAATCGCCGCCCTTGTTCGTCCACCGCCTCAGGGTGCTCGGCCGCTCGGTGAGCGGGCGGTCGAGGGATGCACGAGCGATGCCACGAGGGTCTGCGCCTCGTCCAGCTCCGCCAGCGCTCGCGCGAGCCGTTGCAGCGGGGGCGCGGTGACCGAGCTTCCACCCTCGGCGATCGCGACCCCGAGCGCGACGTCGGCGCGGTGCGCCTCCTCGGCCGCGGCGCGCCAGTCCCGGACCGCGGCGGCGGCCTCGGCGGAGTCTCCGTCGAGGGTCGCCTGTGCCGCCCGTCGCGACGCGTCGAGCAGCGCCCCCATCGTATCGAGCCAGAACCGGAGCGTGACCAGTCGGGAGGCGCGCTCCCAGGCGGCCACCGCCTCCAGGCGGGCCTCGGCGCGATCGGCGGCCCTCAGGGCCTCCCTCGGTCGCCGGCGCTCGATGGCGTCCAGCGCGTCCGCGAACGCCCGCACGGTCGCCTCGGCATCGCGCCGGCGGGCGGCGAAGGTCTCCGCCGCCGCGGCGCTGTCGCGCAGCTGCGCGGCGATACCCGAGAGCGCGCCGGGCGCGGAGGCGGCGAG
>DATADA010000055.1:0-10892 GCA_036258775.1 Candidatus Limnocylindria bacterium
GCCTCGGCCAGCAGCCGCGCGGCGGCCGGGCGGCCCAGGCGGCGAGCCGCCTCGGCCATGGCGGCGCGGCGTGCGTCGTCGCGGAGTCGCTCCGTCTCCGCCAGCAGCCGCGCGGCGTCCAGGTCGCCGTCGTCGACCGTCACCGCCGCTCCCTGCGAGGCGAGCCACTCGGCGTTGTGGCGCTGGTGCGCTCCGGCGAAGGGGTACGGGACGAGAATCGACGCCACGCCGACCGCCGCCAGCTCCGCGCACGTGGACGAGCCGGCGCGCCCGACGACGAGGTCCGCCGCCACGAGCGCATCGGCCATCGCGTCGGCCAGGAAGGGGCGCGGATCGTACCGCTCGCGGAGCTCGGCCGGGAGGGCCCGGCGTGCGGCGGCGGCCTCACCCATCCCTGCCTCGCCGGCGAGGTGCAGGACGCGCCATGAGCGCACCAGCTCCGCCAGCCCGTCCCTGACGGCCGCGTTGAGCCGCGCGACGTACTGCGAGCCACCGAAGACGAGGAGGAGCCGCTCGTCCGGCGCGACGCCGAACGCCGCGCGGGCGGCCGCGCGATCCACCCCGGCGAACGAGCGGATCGGCGTGCCGGAGACGAAGGAGCGGCCGGGGAAGGCGCGGAGCGCGGGCGGGAAGCTCACGGCCACGAGCGTCGCCATCCGCCCCAGCAGGCGGGTCGCGCGTCCCGGGATGACGTTGCCCTCCCAGACCAGCGTCGGGATGCCGCGCGCCCGGCAGGCCATGACGATCGGGACGGCGAGGAAGCCGCCGGTCGTGAACAGCGCCGCGGGGCGGACCCGGGCGAGCAGGGCCCACGCCTGCGGCACGGCCGCGCCGAGCCGGATCGGGTCGAGCACCATGTGGACGTCGCGCTGGCCGCTGCGCAGCGACCGGACCCAGAGCCGATGGAACGGGAGGCCGGCGCCGAGCGCATCGGCCGAGACGATCCGCTGCTCGAAGCCACGCGCGCCGCCCAGGTATGCCAGCTCAACGTCGCTTCGCGCGTCGCGGAGCGCCCGCGCCACGGCCAGCGCGGGGTACACGTGCCCGCCGGTCCCGCCTCCGGAGATCGCCAATCGCATCGAGGATCGATCCACCTTCCGTCGTCTCACGGCTGATCGAGAGCAGGATGCCCACCGCCACGAGGTTGATGGTGAGCGCCGAGCCGCCGTACGAGAGGAACGGCAGCGGGATGCCGGTGATCGGCAGCAGGGAGCTGACGACCGCCATGTTGATGAGCGCCTGGACCACGAGCCAGGTGGTGATGCCACAGGCCAGCAGCCCCGAGAAGGTGTCGGGCGCGCGGATCGCGATGCGGTAGCCCTGGTAGGCGATGACGCCGAAGAGCGCCAGCACCGCGAGCGTGCCCACCAGGCCCCACTCCTCGCCGACGATGGCAAAGATGAAGTCGGTCGACGGCGCCGGCAGGTACAGGTACTTCTGCCTGCTCTCGCCGAGCCCCGCGCCGGTGATGCCGCCGAGGGCCAGGGCGAGGAGCGCCTGGATGGCGTTGTAGCCGGAGCCGAGGGGGTCGCGGAACGGGTCGATGAAGCTCTGGACGCGCTCGAGCTGATACGGCGTGCGGCTGATCATGATCACCACGCTGGCGAGCACCATGCCGATCGCGGCACCGAGATAGACCAGGTTCGCGCCGGCCATGAAGAACACGGCGCCGGTGGTGATGACGTACACGGCCGACGTCCCGAGGTCGGGCTCGGCGGCGATGAGCAGGAACCCCGGCATGGCGATCAGCAGGAACGGGATGAAGCCGTTCCACAGCCCGCGTGCCTCGCGCCCGCGCCGATCCAGCCAGTGGGCCAGGTAGAGCACGATGGCGAGCTTCGCGAACTCGGCCGGCTGGAAGCCGCCGACGCCCGGCAGCACGATCCAGCGGCGCGACCCCGACACCTCGGTCCCGATCGACGGCACGAGCACGAGGGCGAGCAGCACGATGCTGATCCAGTACACCGGGATGGCGAGATAGCGGAGCACCCGGAAGTCGACCCGGCCGGCGACCGCCATGGCGACCAGGCCGAGCGCCGCCCAGACCAGCTGCTGCATCCCCTGTGCGCCGGGGTCGGCGGTCCCGAGGTACGACTGGACGCTCGAGGCCGAGTAGACCATCACCACGCCGAACGCCACCAGCGCGACGACCGCCAGCAGAAGCCCGTACGCCGGCTGGTGCCGCTCCCTCCGCACCCCGGCGGGTGCGCGGCGGCGGGTGGCGATGGTCGCCGCGGCGGCGGTCATCGGGGCCCTTCGCCACGCGCCGAGCCCGCGGACCGCTCGGCGTGCAGCCGCTCGACGGCGCGCCGGAAGTCGTCGCCGCGGGCGGCGTAGTCGGGGTAGCGGTCGAAGCTCGCCGCGGCCGGCGCGAGCACGACCGCATCGCCCCGCACGGCCAGCGCGGCCGCTCGACCCACGGCGTCGTCCATGTCATCCGCCCGCTCGGTCCGCACCCGGCCGGCGAGCAGGGCCTCGAGCTCGTCCGCGGTCTCCCCCAGCAGCACCGCGGCGCGGCAGCGCTCGGCAACCGCGTCGGCGAAGGGCGCGAGGTCCAGCCCCTTGCCCTGGCCACCGGCGATGACGACGACGCGCCGCTGGCCCGGCTCGCCGAAGGCTTCGACCGCCGCGATGGCCGCGGCCGGGATGGTCGCCATCGAGTCGTTGACGTACCGGACGCCGTCCACCTCGCCGAGGGGCTCGAGCCGGTGGGGCACCCCGCGGAAGCGGCGGATCCCATCGGCAATGGCGCGCCCGCCCACCCCGAGCAGCGTCGCCGCCAGCGACGCGGCGAGCACGTTGGCCAGCATGTGGCGGCCGGGGAGCGGCACCTCCCCCCAGGGCAGGAGCCGCTCGGCGGCCACGGTGACCCAGCCCTCGTCGAGCCACGCCTCGCGGAGCCCGAGCCCCGGACGGTCGACCCCGTACCAGGCGATGTCGGGGGCCGCGTGAGCGCCGCCGAGCCGCTCGCCAAGCTCCAGGCATCCGGGGTCGTCGCGGTTCAGCACGATGGTGCCGTGCTCCACGCTCAGCTCGGCCAGCCGAGCCTTCACCGCCCGGTACGCGGCCTGGGTCCCGTGGCGATCGAGGTGGTCGGCGCCGATGTTGGTGTAGACCGCCAGCTCGGCGCCACGGCGGATCGTCGGCAGCTGCAGCTCCGAGAGCTCGAGCACCACCCAGGTGTCGGGCCCGAGGCGTTCGACTTCGTCGACCAGGGGCCGCCCGATGTTGCCGCCCACCACGTGCGGCACGCCGGCGCCCGCGAGGATCTCGCCGAGCAGCGCGGCCGTCGTCGTCTTGCCCTTCGTCCCGGTCACGCCACAGATGCGTGCCCGGGTCAGCGCCAGGAAGAGACCGACCTCGCTGACGACCTCGACGCCGCGCTCCTCGGCGGCGGCGAGCGCCGCGCGCAGCCAGGGATCGGTGGTCGGGAAGCGCGAGGAGACGCTCGGGCTGGTGACGATCAGGTCCGCCGCCGCCAGCAGCCCCTTGACGCGTTCGGGCGCCACGCCGAGCTCCAGCGCCACGTGGCGTCCCTCCAGTGCAGCCACCCCCTCGGCGAGCTCCCCTGCCGCGCGCCGGTCGTAGACCGTCACGTGGGCGCCGGCATCCGACAGGAAGCGCGCCGCCGCGACGCCGGAACGGGCGAGGCCGAGGACGAGCGCCTCCCGCCCGGCGAGATCGGCCACACTGCTGATCGGCCTCGCCGGTGTCGGGGTCACGGGGGCCGCCGTCTCCATCGGCCTCACAGCCCGCCCGCCGTGCCCAGGAAGAGGCTGAAGCCGAGCAGCCCCGCCAGGGCCGAGACGATCCAGAAGCGGACGGTGATCTTTTCCTCCGCCCAGCCGATCAGCTCGAAGTGATGCTGCAGCGGCGCCATCCGGAAGATGCGCCGCCCTCTCAGGCGGTAGCTGAGCACCTGCAGCACCACGCTCATGATGACCGCGAAGAAGACGATCCCGATCACGGCCAGCAGCGGCAGCTGGCCCTCGATCGTGGCCACCACCGCGAGCGTGGCGCCGAGCCCCAGCGACCCCGAGTCGCCCATGAACAGCTGCGCCGGATGGACGTTGAACCACAGGAAGCCCATCAGGGCGCCCACCACGAGCGCGCAGAGGACCGCCAGGTTCGGGTGCGCCTGCTTGATCCCCGGCACGTCGACCAGGCTGATGAGCAGGTACGCCACAAAGGAGAAGATGAGGACGCCGCCGGCGAGCCCGTCGAGGCCGTCGGTGAGGTTGACCGCGTTGCTCGTCCCGACGATGACGAACGCCACGAACAGGATGAGCAGCACCGCCGGCAGCTCGAACTGGCCCAGGATCGGGATGTTGATGCCGGTCAGGTTGAAGTGATGGCGGATGTAGAAGGCGGCCAGGACGCCGACGACGCTCTGCCAGATCAGCTTCCAGCGGCCGCGCATCCCGACGCCGGTGCGTACGTTGACGTAGTCGTCCACCGCGCCCAGGACGCCCACCCCGACCAGCGTCAGCATCGGCGTCAGCGTCGACGCGTCCTCGATCCGCAGCGCCATGGCGAGGAACATGACGACCACGACCATCAGCATCCCGCCCATCGTGGGTGTGCCGGCCTTGAGCATGTGGCCCGACGGGCCGTCACGCCGGATCTGCTTGCCGAAGCCGAGACGCTGAAGCAGGCCGATGTAGAGCGGACCGAGCAGCACCACGCCGCCGAAGGCGAGCAGCAGCGCCGTCACCAGCTGCAGCATCGTCACGAGCCGATGCCTCCTGCCGCCAGCGGGGCGGCCAGCGCGTCCACCAGCCGATCCAGCGCGACTCCGCGCGAGGCCTTCACCAGCAGCAGGTCGCCCGGCCCCGGTGCCAGCGCGCGGTCGAGTGCCGCGATCGCGTCGCCGGCATCCCCGGCGGTCGCCACGCGCGCCAGGCCGGCCGAGCGCGCGGCGTCCGCGATCCAGCGCCCGCGCGGCCCGACGGCGAGCAACCCGTCGAGGATCGAGGCCGCCTTCGCGCCGATCTCACGGTGCAGCCGCTCCTCGTGCGGGCCGAGCTCGAGCATGTCGCCCAGCACCGCGAGCCGGCGGCGCCCGGCGGGGAGCGGGGTCTCGGCCAGGAACTCGAGCGCCGCCGCCACGCTCACCGGCGACGCGTTATAGCTGTCGTCGACCACCAGGGTCCCGCTCGGCGCCTCGAGCAGCGCCATGCGGTGCGCCGCACGGCTGCCCGCCTCCAGCGCCGCGGCGACCTCGTCGAGCGGCACCTCGAACCACTCTGCGACGGCCGCCGCAGCGAGGGCGTGCCCGACCAGATGCCGGCCCGGCGTGCCGGCGCGCACGCGGCGCGTGCCCCACGGGGCGACGAGCGTGAACGACGTGCCGCGCACGCCGAGCGACTCGACGTCTGTCGCCCGCACGTCGGCGCGCGGGCCGAGGCCGTAGGTCCGCACGCTGGCGCGCGTCACGGAGCGCATGGCGCTCACCCGCTGATCGTCCTGGTTGAGGACGGCGAGCCCCCCGCGGGGCAGCGCCGCGGGGAGCTCCGACTTCGCCCGGGCGATCGCGTCGAGGCTTCCGGCCCGCTCGACGTGGGTCGGATGGACGGCGAGCACCACGCCGACCTCGGGGGCGGCGATCTCCGCCAGCCGCGCGATCTCGCCCTCGGTGTACATGCTCATCTCGAGCACGGCCGCCTCGTGGCGCGGCTCGAGCCGGAGGAGCGTCATCGGCAGCCCGCTCTCGCTGTTCAGGTTGCCCTCGTTGCGGAGGGTCACGAACGCGCGGGACAGGACGTCGGCGCAGATCTCCTTGGCGATCGTCTTGCCGGTCGACCCGGTTATCCCCACGACCCGAACCGGGAAGCGCCCGCGCCACCACGCGGCCAGCTCCTGCAGCGCGCGAAGCGGGTCCGGGACGCGGACGAGGGCGGCGTCGGCGCTGGGCGGCAGCTCGACCGGCCGCTCGACCAGGGCCGCCACGGCGCCGCGCCGAACGGCATCGGCCACGAAGGTGTGCCCGTCCAGCCGCTCCCCGCGGAGGGCGACGAAGCAGCAGCCGGGGGTCACGCGGCGGGAGTCGACGGCGGCGAGGTGGAAGGAGTCGACGCTGGTCGGTCTCAGCAGGCGGCCGCCGGTGGCGGCCACCAGATCGGCGACGGCGATCGGCAAGGGCACGCGGGCGCTGCTCCGAGCGTGCGGCGAGTCTAGCAGCCTCATGGTCGGGCGACCTTCGGCTGGGGCCGGTCCGGCGGGATGGCGAGATAGTCGAGCACCTGCGGCGTCAGGCGCGCGTAGACCTCCTCGGGCCGCTCGCCCATCTGGTAGGTGCCCCACACCGACGGCCGATGGATCAGGATCAGGGTGACGAGCTGCGGGTCGGAGGCGGGCACGACCCCGATGAAGCTCGAGTCGACCCAGCCGTCGATGTACTGCATCTGCTCGACGACCTTCGTCTTCGGCTTTCCGTTGGCGTCGACGCCGTCGGGGACCTTGACCTTGACGGGTCCGGCGATCTCCGCCGTGCCGGTCTTGCCGGCGACCGAGTAGCCGGGGATCGTCGCTCCCACCGCGATGCCGTCGTCGATGGCGCCGACGAGCATGCGGAGCACCGCCCGGGCCGTCTCCTCGCTCATGACGCGCTCCCCGGGCGGACGCTCCACGGCGTGGTACTCGCCGGCGTGGTCCGTCCAGCCGGCGACGACGTGCGGCGTCACCCGCGTGCCCCCGTTCGCGATCGCGGCGTACCCGGCCACCAGCTGGACCGCGGTGACCGACAGGCCCTGGCCGAACGCGTTCTGCGCGACGGTCAGCTCGCCGCCGGCGTTGGGACCGTTCGGGTTCCAGACGACGCCGCTCGCCTCGCCCTCGATGTCGATGCCCGTCGGCGAGCCGAACCCGAAGCGCCGGAACGCCTCGTACAGCTTCTCCCCGCCGAGCTTCATGCCGATCTTGGCCGCGCCGACGTTGTTCGAGAACTTCAGGACCTCCGCCGGCTTCAGGTCCCCGCGCCCCGACGGGAACCAGTGACGGTCGGCGTTCTGGATCCGGATGTTGCCGACCAGCAGGTTGTTGTCGTCGTGGACACGATCCCGCGGCGTGATCGCGCCGGCGTCCAGCGCGGCCGCGATCGTCAGGGCCTTGATCACCGATCCCGGCTCGTACTGGCGCGCGATGGCCGGCGGCGTGAACCGCGCCACGTCCTGTCCCTCGTAGCGGTTGGCGTCGTACGAGGGGTAGCTGGCCATCGCCACGATCGCGCCATTGCGCGGGTCCATGATGACCCCGGTCGCGCCGACGGCCTTGTTGCGCTTCCAGGTGCGAAGCAGCGCCTGCTCGAGCATGTGCTGCACGCCGGCATCGATGGTCAGCGTCAGGTCCATGCCGTCGACCGGCTCGCGCAGCTCGTACACCGAGTCGGCGATCCGGCGGCCCGCGACGTCCCTGTGCGCGGTGACCGCTCCCGGCTCACCGCCCAGCGTCTCGTCCTCGAAGCCCTCCACGCCGTACTGACCGGCGCCGTCGACGTTGACGAACCCGATGAGCTGGGCGGCCAGGGTCGTCTTGGGGTCCGCGCCGGGCATCGGGTAGACCCGCTTCGTCTCCGGCAGCATGCCGATCCCGGGCAGATCGAGCGCGCTGACCCTCTCGGCCACCTCGTGGTCGACCCGCCGTTTCAGCCAGACCCAGGGATCCGTGCTCTCGAGCCGCCTCACCAGGTCGTCGGCCGGCATCCCGAGCAGCGGCGACAGCCGGGCCGCGGCACGCTCGGCGTCGGGAACCGTCGGGGGAGTGGCGAAGACCGACTGGACCTGCACGCTGGTCGCCAGCAGCGCGCCGTTGCGATCGTAGATCTCCCCGCGTTCGGCGGGGATCTCCTCGTGCCGCGCCAGCTGCTCCAGCGCGATCCGGACGAGCCGCTCGCGGTCGATCACCTGCCACCACACGAGGCGCATCCCGATGCCCGTCGTCGCGAACGCGACGAGCAGCAGGAGGACCAGGGCACGGGCACGGCTGTCGGTCCTGGCGAGCATGGGCTCTCCGTTGGCCGCGTCCCGGCGCGGCCGTGCTGCTATCGGTCGATCTCCGTGGACAGCGGCGCGAAGCGAATCACGTCAGGCTTCAGCGGCTTCAGCCTCAGCTCGCTTCGCGCCCGGGCCTCGATCTCGGCGGGCGAGCGCGCTCGCCCGATCTCCCAGATCAGCTGCTGCTGCGCCGCCCGTCGCTCGGCCAGCTCCGCCTCGAGCTGCGCGATCTGGTAGCCCATCGCGGCCACCTGCGTGGACTGGGTGAGGTAGAAGAGGGCGAGCACCACCGCCGCCGCGATGAGGGCCCCGAGGCTCGAGGCGTCCACGCGCGACATCGACCCGCCGCGGCGACGCGCGCCCGGCCGGGGTGGGGGTGATACCCGGCGCCGCAGCCGGAGCGGTATCCCCCACAGCGTCGCCGGGCGGGCACCGATGATCGCCATCGCTCCTCCCCTCGGCCCGCGAAGCTCAGGCGGCCGTGCCGCGACGGCCGCCGCGCAGCTCCCAGGCGCCGGGCGCGTCGAAGTCGAGCGCCTCCTCGGCCTCGAATGCGGCTGCGCCGTCACCGATCCAGAAGCGCTCCTCGCGCACCGCTCGCACGCGCCGCTCCCTCACCTCGCGCTGGCGCGTGCTGTACACGCGCCGCCGGCTCGCCTGATGCCGTGCCCGTCCCCTGCTCACTCCAGCGACCTCCAATCCTTCTGCCCGCCGTCAGGCGAGCCTCTCGGCGACGCGCAGCCGTGCGCTGCGCGCGCGACGGTTCCGGCGCACCTCGTCGGCGCCCGGGGTGATGACGCGCCGATTCACCGGGCGCAGCCGCGCCACGTGCCCGCAGGTGCAGACCGGCGGCAGCGGCTCCTCGATGCAGTCGCGGCTCTCGCGCGCGATGAACCGCTTCACGACGCGGTCCTCCAGCGAGTGGTAGCTGATGACCGCCAGCCGGCCGCCGGCGCGCAGCAGCCGCGTCGCACCCTCGAGCCCCTCGCCGAGCACATCCAGCTCGCGGTTGACGGCGATCCGCAGCGCCTGGAACGTCCGCGTGGCGGGGTGGATCCGGCCGGCGTCCGCCCGGCTGGCGGGTCCCGCTGCGCGGGCGACGACGTGCGCCAGGTCGCTGGCGGTCACGAGCCTGCCCGCCGCGCGCGCCGCCACGATCGCCTTCGCGATCCGGTTTGCACGGCGCTCCTCACCAAACGTCGCGATGATTCCGGCGAGCTCTCGCTCCGTGGAGCGGTCGATGAGCTCGAGAGCCGAAACACCAGCCGCTTCATCGAACCGCATGTCCGGCGGGGCCCCCGCCGCCAGGCTGAACCCGCGTCGTGGATCGGCGAGCTGATGGCTCGACAGGCCGAGGTCGAAGAGGCATCCGTCCAGCGCCTCGAACCCCTCCTCGCGGGCCACGTCCGGGAGCGCCGCGAAGTTCGCGTGGCGGACCACCGCCCGCTGCCCGAATCGCGCGAGGCGCGTCCGCGCCCGCTGGACCGCCTCCGGATCGGCGTCGAGCCCCAGCAGCCGGCCGTCGGGGGCAGTCACCTCCAGGAGCCGCTCGGAATGCCCACCGCCGCCGACCGTGCAATCCGCCACAGGGCTGCCCGGTCGCAGAGCGAGCGAGGCGAGGACCTCGTCGACGAGGACCGGCAGATGCCCTTCTCCCATCCGCGGCTGCACTCCCTGGTCGGCTGACGAACCGAACGGCTCCTGGAGGGATCAATCGCCGGAGCGCGGCCGGAGCCGGTCGCCGGCCGGCTAGATCCCCAGCTCGGCGAGGTGCTCCGCCAGCGCCTCCGGCGCGTTCTCGATCTGCGCGCGGTAGGTCTCCCAGCGTCTCGGCGACCAGACCTCGAGCCGGTTGAGCGCGCCCACCACCATCACCTCGCCGGGCTCCAGGCCGGCGTAGTCGCGCAGGTACTGCGGGACCAGGATGCGCCCCTGCCGATCCAGCTCGACCTCCACGGCGCCCGAGCTCATGAAGCGGCCGAAGCTGCGCGCCGCCGGATTCGTGGTGGGCAGCGACCTCAGCTTTCCGGCCAGCTCCTCCCACTCGTCCGCCGGAAAGAGCGCCAGGCAGCCGTCGAGCCACCGGGCGAGCGTCGCCCCCGCCGCGAGCCGCGGGCGGAACCGAACCGGGATCGCGATCCGGTTCCGGTCGTCGAGCGCGTGCCGGAACTCGCCGGTGAGGAAGGAGGCTCGATCCACGCCCTGTTGTCACCACTCCTCCCCATTTGGTCCCATTTGGAACCACCGGGCGCCATCATACAGGGCGGCCTCACCCCGTCAAGCCCTTTTGCACGCGCGGGGCGCTCCCCGGGGATGACTTCGGGTGGGGAAGGGACCGGACTTACGGACCAGGGAGAAGGGGTGCGCCGGGTCTCCGGCCGTGGCGGATCCGAGCTCGAGTCGGTCGATGCGGTCTGCCGACCGGCCGACGGAACGTCAGCAGCAGCCGCCGCAACAGCCGGTGGGCGCCAGCGGTAGCTCCGAGGTCGCCGCGAGCGACCGCTCCGGGGTCGGCACGGCTTCCGGGGCGTCAACCTTCGCGGCGCGGACGATGACGCTGTGCATCCCATCGGTGACGCGGTGGGTCGGCGTGACGGAGATGTCGGACAGCCCGGCGTCTCGCAGCCCGGCCTCGAACTCGGCGAATGAGAGCGCACCGGCGATGCAGCCGACGTACGAGCCGCGCTGCGCCCGCTCCTCGGGCGTGAGCGAGTCCTCGGCGACGATGTCGGTGATGCCGATACGGCCGCCGGGCCGCAACACCCGCGCGATCTCGCGGAACACGGCGCGCTTGTCGGCGGCGAGGTTCACGACGCAGTTGCTGATGACGACGTCGATCGAGCCGGCCGGCAGCGGGATCGCCTCGATATGACCCTTCAGAAACTCCACGTTCGTCGCCCC
>DATADA010000056.1:0-19314 GCA_036258775.1 Candidatus Limnocylindria bacterium
GCGCAGGTCGAGCGTGGGCTGCTGGTGACCGACTTCTGGTACACCCGCGTGCTGGACCCTCGGACCCTGGTGGTGACCGGACTGACGCGGAACGGGGTGTGGCTGATCGAGCGCGGCCGGGTGATGCGGCCGGTCCGCAACCTGCGCTTCACGCAGTCGTACGCCGACGCGCTCTCCTCCGGCGCGGTGCGCGGCATCGGCTCGACGCTGGCGCTCGTGCCGGCCGGGATGGGGCTCGGGGCGTACGCCGTCCCGGCTCTGCACCTCGCGTCGTGGAACTTCACCGGCGGGGCGAGCGGTTGAGCGGAGGCCAGGAGCGCGGCCAGGGCGATCAGCTGCTGCCCGGCTTCTCGGCCGGGATCCCCTCCCGGCAGAGCGGGCACTCATCGGGCACCCAGGATGCGATCTCGATGCGCCCCAGCGCGTGCAGCGGCATGCCGAGCGACGATCCGGGCGCCGAGCGGTCGACGACCACCGCCGCGGCCAGCGGCTCCCCGCCGGCGCCGCGCACCGCCGCGATCGTCTCGAGCAGCGAGGCGCCCGTGGTGAGGATGTCGTCGACGAGCACGATCCGATCCGCGTCGGTCACAGGCCACCCGCGGCGCAGCGCGCGCCGTCCGCGCTCGAGCGGCTCGGCGAAGATGCCGCGCACCTCGCGCCCCGCTCGCTCGGCGAGCTGACGCGCCGTCTCGAATGCGAGCAGCACGCCACCCGTCGTCGGCCCGACGACGAGGGTCGGCTCGTACGGCGCCAGCGCGTCCGCGAGGCGCCGGCCGATCTCGACGCCGAGGGCCGGGTACTGCAGCACGGCGAACTTCTCCAGGTAGCGCGGCGAGTGCCGCCCGCTCTTGAGCAGAAAATGCCCGTCGCGCAGCGCGCCGGCGGCGTCGAACAGAGCCTCGACGGTCGCCTCCTCCCACGCGCAGCCGATCGGTCGCAGGTAGCCCGCCGGGGCCGCGACGCCGCTCCCCGCCGGCGAGCGGCGCGTCATTCGTACACCGCCGAGAAGTCGACCGCGGGGTAGCGCTCCGAGAGCGCATCGGTCACCCAGGTCAGCACGTCGGACGGGTCGTAGTACTCGGCGATGACGCGCGAGTCGGCGACGGTGAGCCCGGGCCGGTGCGGCTCGACGTCCAGCGCCACCTCGGGCGCGAGATCGGTGAGGTCCATGCTCGTCTCGAAGCGGGCGTCGGAGCGCAGCACGAGCAGCTCGTCGCTCTCCTCGAGCAGGGACAGGTCCCCGGTCCGCCGCAGCGCCTCCTCCGCGTTGGCGGTGAACTCGCGCAGCAGCTGCTTCTGGGCGGCGCCGATCTGCGTCCGGTAGGCGTCGGCGAGCTGCCACAGCCGCTGCGCCGCGAGCGTCTCCTGCTGGTTCTCGGGAAGGCGAGCCTCCCAGTCCTCGCCGCTCTCGGCGGACGCGTCGTCCCAGGCCGCCTCCTCGCGCTGGAGCTCGTCGGCGGCCGCCAGGTGTGCGACGGGGTCGCGCGCCGCCTCCATCATCCAGTTGTAGACGTCGGCGGGGTTGTAGAGCTCGAGCACCTCGGAGATCGACTCGATCACCTGCTCCTCGTCGTACCACTCGTGGTCGGCCGGATCCTGGTAGGTGAGGCGCGTCGTCCATGTCTCGTCGGCGGGGTGGTAGACGAGGAAGTCCTGGTCGTCGTCGGCGAGCTTGAGCGGGCCGATCTCGCGCAGCCGCTCGCGGTTCGCCTCGAGGAAGCGGCGCAGCTGCTCCGTCGCCTCGTACAGGAAATCGCGCCGCTCGAGCTCGGCCTCGTGGGCCAGCTCGCGCAGGGCGGTGATGCGGGGCGACCCCTTCGACGCCATAGGGCTAGGGGTGGTAGACGAGGTCGGCGCCCATCCGCTCGCGCAGGAAGATGGTGTGCTTGCGCTCGAAGACCGACTCGGCGATCCAGTGGCCGAGGCGGCGAGTCGACGAGTCGGCGTACAGCCTGTCGAGGACGGCGTAGTTCGGCAGGTCGAGGATGACGACGTTGTTCCAGGTCGAGCCCTCGGTCACGTTGAACCAGCCGACGAAGCGAATGCCGAGCTCCCGCTCCAGACGCCGCATCTCGCGCGGGAAGCCGCCGCGGCTCGGAAAGGCGCCGCGCATCGCCCGCTTGAAGAGCATGTCCCTGCCGCGGCGCACGTTGAAGAAGGTCATCATCAGCGGCAAGGTCACTCCTCCTCGCCGCCCGGCGACCGCGCTGCTGGCGCATCCGTGCGGATGACGCGCCGCTCGCGAGCCGCGCCGAGCGTCCGTCCCCGCCTGCGCCGACGGTCGGCGAAGAAGACGCGCAGCAGGAAGACGCTGGTCATGCTCACCAGGAAGAGGAGCACCATGTCGACCAGCATCAGCACGACGAGCAGCCAGACCGGCCATCCCCAGGCGAACAGCCCGACCGGGATCAGGAGCAGGATCAGCGCGAAGAGCGTCGCCAGGATGGCGAACTCGGTGAACGAGGGGCCCTCGTTGGGATCGAGCTCCTCGTTGTAACGGAGCGACATCGGGCCGCATCGTCCCACACTCGTCGTGGTCATCGCATGCCGGGGCGCTCGCGCGGCGTGCGTGCCGCGTGGCCCTCAGGCGAGGAGCCCGTCGTCCCAGGTCACGCGGCCGGCCGCCACGGTGAGCCGCACGAGGCCCGGCAGCTCCCGGCCGAGCAGCGGCGTGTTGTGGGAGCCACCCGCCAGCCGCCGTGGATCGACCGTCCAGCGGCTGGCCGGGTCGAACACGACGAGGTCCGCGGGTCGCCCCGCGACGAGCGAGCGCTCCTCGCCGATCACGCGCGCGGGCGAGATCGAAAGCGCCTCGATCAGGCGCCGCAGCGACAGCCGTCCGGCGTCGACGGCGGCCAGGCCGACCGACAGCGCCGTCTCGAGGCCGATCATCCCCGGCGAGGCCTCCTCGAAGGGGACCGCCTTCCGCTGGGGCGGATGCGGGGCGTGGTCCGTCGCGATGGCGTCGACGGTGCCATCGGCCAGCGCCCCCAGCAGCGCAAGCGCGTCCTCGCGCGAGGGGAGCGGGGGATTCACCCGGCAGCGGCCGTCGTACGCCAGCCCATCCTCGAGTGGCCTGGCGACATCGTCGTCGTCGCCCGTCTCCCACGAGAAGCGCCGGTCGCCCGCCACCCAGGCGTCGGTGAGCGCGAGGTGATGCGGCGTCACGTCGCAGGTGATCGGCAGCCCCGCTGCCTTCCCCCGCCGGACCGCCTCGACCGAGCCGCTCGTCGACAGGTGCGTGAAGTGAACCCGCGCGCCCGTCTCCGCGGCCAGCGCGATGTCCCGCTCCACGACGACCGCTTCCGCGCTGGCTGGCCAGCCGGCGAGACCGAGGCGCGTGGCGACCGGCCCGGCGCGCATTGCCGTCCCGGCCGCGAGCGACGCGTCCTCGGCATGTTCGATCAGGGGCAGGCCGGCGGCGGCGACCGCCACCATCGCGCGCGACGCGAGCCGACCGGTCGGGATCGAGGCGCCGTCGTCGCTCACCGCCACCGCGCCGGCGGCCGCGAGCGCTGCGTAGTCCGGCAGCTCCACGCCGGCGCGGCCCGCGGTCGCGGCGGCCACGACCCGGACGCGGCAGCTCGCGTCGGAAGCGCGCGCCAGCAGCCACGTGACGGAGGCCGGGTCGTCGATCGGTGGGTCGGTGTTCGGCATGGCGCAGACCGTCGTGAACCCGCCGTGCGCGGCCGCCCGGCTGCCGCCGGCGACCGTCTCGGCGTCCTCGCCGCCGGGTTCGCGCAGATGGGCGTGGAGGTCGCAGAAGCCGGGCGCCACGACGAGCCCATCGGCCTGGATCCGCGGCGCATCGGCCGGCGCCAGGGCCGGCTCGGCGATGCGACCGCCGACGACCGCGATTTCGCGCACGTCGGCCGTCCCGCTGGGCGGGTCCATCACCAGGGCGCCGTCGAGCACGAAGGTCGCCGGGGCGTCGCTCAGCGCCCCGAAGCGGCCGGACCTCAGCGCAAGGGTCATCCGGCGAGCCGCGCCAGCGCCGCCATCCGCACCGGCACTCCGTTCTCGACCTGGCGGCCGATCAGGCTGCGCGCGGACGCGGCCAGCTCGGCGCTGATCTCGACCCCCTCGTTGGTGGGTCCGGGGTGCAGCACCCACGCCGCCGGGGCCCAGCGGTCCAGCCGCTCGGACGTCAGGCTCCAATCACGCACGTACGCGTCGACCGGGCCGATGCCGGCGGCAGCTGCGCGCTCGAGCTGGACCCGCAGGGTCATCACGGCGTCCGCGCCGCGGAGCGCATCGGCGAGGGTCGCGGCGACCCGCACGCCGGGATAGGCGGCGTCGAAGCCGCGCACCCACGCCGCCGGACCGCCCAGCACCACCTCGGCGCCGAGCCGGGTGAGGCAGGTGATGTTCGAGCGCGCCACACGCGAGTGCGCGACGTCACCCACGATCGCCAGGCGGCGCCCCTCGAGGCCGCCCAGCGCCTCGCGCAACGTGAGCGCATCGAGCAGGGCCTGGGTCGGGTGAGCGTGCCGCCCGTCGCCGGCGTTCACGATCCGCGCGGCCTCGACGGCCCGGCACGCCTCGTACGGCGCACCGGCCGCCGCGTGCCGCAGGACAATGATGGTGATCCCGGTCCGGTCCAGTGTTCGCAGCGTGTCGGCCAGCGACTCGCCCTTCGTCACGCTGCTCCCGGCGACCGACAGGTCGACCGTGTCGGCGCCCAGCACTCGTGCGGCCAGCTCGAAGCTGACCCGGGTGCGGGTCGACGGCTCGTAGAACGCGAGCCCCACGGCCTCGCCGGCGAGGGCGTGGAGCCGCTCCCCCGCGGCACGCCGGGTCCTCATCTCGACCGCCAGCTCGAGTATGCCGACCAGCTCGTCGCGCGACAGCTGGTCGACGTCGAGCAGGTGGCGGTGACGCCAGCCGCGCGCTGGCGGAGCCGCGACGGGGAGGCTCGCGGTCACCTGCTCGCCTCCGCCGCGACACGCGGGCTCCGCTGGGCGATCACGACCTCGTCCACGCCGTCAGTCTCCTGGAGGCGAACGTGAACGATCTCGTCCTGGCTGGTCGGCAGGTTCTTGCCCACGAAGTCGGGGCGGATCGGCAGTTCGCGGTGGCCCCGATCCACGACCACGGCGAGGCGGACCGCGCGCGGTCGACCGTGATCGGTGAGCGCGTCGAGCGCAGCGCGCACGGTGCGCCCGGTGTAGAGCACGTCATCGACGAGCACCACCGTCCGGGCGGCGATCTCCTGGCCGAGGTCGCTGCGCGTCACGATCGGCGCGTGCGCGAGGCGGGTCAGGTCATCGCGGTAGTAGGTGATGTCGAGCGAGCCGACCGGGACGCTGACGCCCTCGTGCTGCTCGATCAGCGCGGCCAGCCGCCGCGCCAGCGGCACGCCACGGCTTCGAATGCCGACCAGGACGAGGTCCCCGGTGCCGCCGTTGCGCTCGATGATCTCGTGCGCGATCCGGGTCAGCGCGCGTCGGACGCCGTCGGCGTCGAGGATTCGGCGGTCGCTCATGCGTCTCCTTGGCGGCCTCTCGGGACCGCGTTAAAGGTCGCGCTGAGTATACCGATGCGGCGGTCCGCCTACGGCTGCGGCGACGGCTCCGGCGACTGCTGCGCCCGATCCGGCGGCTGCCGGTAGACGGCGGGTCCGACCCAGCCGTCGTCCGCGGCGAGCTGCTCGACCTCGTCGGCGACGTCGCCCGTGTTGCGGGTCACCAGGAGCAGCGCCGCGCGTGGAGCCTCGAGCGCCCCGCCGGTCGGGAAGCGGACCGTCAGGCTCAGGTGCCGGGCATCGGCGGCGACCGCGACGTGCGTGACTTCCGCGACGCCGTCCGGCAGATCCCCCTCGTCGAGCGCGTGCAGGCGGGTGATGAGGTCGGGGTCGTCGACGTTGCTGAAGTAGATGCGCAGCGAGTCGGGGTAGGGCGCCTCCTCGGGCGCCGACTGCGGCTCTCCCATCCATTCGGCGTCCCACACCGCAAAGCTCTTCCCGTCGGCTCCCCACGCGACCTCGGCGGCGGCGAACGCCTCGCGCCCGATGGTCAGGTCGCTGAACAGCGGACGCTCGTTGGCGAACGCGACCTCGTCCGCCGCACGGTCGCCGTCGGCGGGGACCTCGGCGAGGTAGGGCGCCCCGCCCTCGGCCAGCAGCCAGCTCGACGGTGCTCCCGTCTCTGCGGCCTGCATCGCGCCGCGCCAGTAGATCGCGTGCGATCCATCCGGGCTGACGACCGGCAGGAAGACCCCCGGGGCGATCCCGACCGACGCGCTGACCTCGGGGACGAAGCTCGGTGCAGTGTCGTCGGGAACCTCGATGAGGTAGCTGATCGGCTCGGGACCGGCGACGCTGAGCCAGAGGAGCACGCCGCCGCCGGGCGCCGGCGCGAAGCTGGCAGCGTAGACGGCAGCGGCCGCCGTGATGGCGTCGTTGCTCCCGTCGGCGGTGTCGAACAGCCAGGCGTTGACGCCAGCCTCGTCGGCCAGCGTGTAGGCCAGGTAGCGGCTGTCGGGCGACCAGCTCAGCTGCTCGAGGAACGGGCTGCCGGCGAGCGTCTCGCCCAGTGGCACCTGCTCGCCGTCGCCGAGCCGAGTGGCCCAAACCTCGTTCGTTCCCTTTTCGCCGACCTCGGTCATGTACGCCAGCCAGGCCCCGTCGGGTGAGAGGATGGCATTCACCGGTGGGCCGCTCGGCGGCTCCAGCTCCGTGACCGTCTCTCCGCTCTCGCCCTCGACCACGAGCAGCTGCTGATCGCCCTCCGGCTGCGCGGGCGTGAACGCCAGGTAGACGTCCGGCGTCGCCCGGGCGATGACCGGCGTCGCCGCCGGGGTCGGCGCGGGCGTCGGCGTGCCGGTCGGGCCGGGGGTCGGCGCCGGGGTCGGCGTGGCCGACGCGTCCGCTGTGGCAGCCGGGGTCGGCGTCGGCGTGCTGGGACCGAATCCGGGGAAGGAGCCCGTCGGCGTGGCGCTCGGGGACGGAGACGGCGAGGGCCCGTCGCTTGGCGCATCCGCCACCGGGCGGCGCGCGTCGCCGAGCGCGAGCACAGCCAGCGCCAGCACGGCCGCGGCCACCGCCAGGCCGGCGACGCCGCCGGCGAGGATCCGAGGGCGCTGCCACCACGGCGCGGCGCCCCCACCCGCGATCCCCGCCGCCACGCGCTCGCGGAGGTCGACCGGCGGCGGAACGTGACGCAGGCCGGAGATGAGGCGGCGCTCTTCGCGGAACGAGGCGAGCAGACGCTGGCAGTGCTGGCACGCGGCCAGATGGCGGTCGAGCTGCGCCTGCTCCGCCTCGGTCAGGTCACCCGTCAGCGACGCGCTGACCAGCTCCTCGGGGTGCCTGCCGCCCTCGGGGCTCCAGCTCACCGGGTCAACCCCTCCTGGGCCAGCGCGTGACGCATCTCGCCGCGCGCCCGGCAGAGGAGCGTCCGAACGGCCCCATAGCTCAGCCCCATCACCTCGCCGATCTGCTGCGGGCTCATGTCCTCGAGGTCGCTCAGCAGAAGGCACTGCCGATGGTTCGGCCGCAGCCGCAGCAGCGCTCGCTGGATCCGCTCGTCGAGGGTCGCGCCGACCACCTGCGCCTCGGGCCCGGGGCGCTCGTCGGGACGGTCGAAGCCGTGCTCGGCGTCCTCGCCGAAGGCGGCCATCGGCGTCACCATGCGCCGCCGCCGCATGTCGTCGATGGCTGTGTTCGTCGCGATGCGATAGATCCAGGAGCGGACGGAGGAGGCTTCGGTCAGCGTGTGCAAGTTGCGGTAGGCCTTGATGAAGGTGTCCTGGCTGATGTCCGCGGCCCGATCGGGATCGGCGACCATGCGGAGCAGGTAGTTGTAGATCGGCGAGGAGAACTCGTCGAACAGGCGCTGGAACGTCTCCTCCCGCGCAGCCGGGGTGCTCACCCGGGTGCCCCCGAGCGGCGCCGGCTGTGCGAGCGGCATGGACAGCACTCCGTCCTCCTCACGGCCCTCCCCTCGGCCCGTACGGACGCAGCAGGCCTTCCGTGTTGTTACAGCCTGGCGTGCGCGGCGGTGGCAACAGGCGCGTGGGGCGGGTTAGCGGTGGTGTCCGGCGCGTCGGCCGTGGTGGCCAGGTGTCGCCGCAGGATCTCGGCGGCGAACTCGGGGGCGGCCGGGTTGACCGCCAGGGCGGTGGCCCGCTCGAGCCCGGCGATGACGCGCAGGCGCGGGTGAAGCTCCCAGTGCCAGTGGTACGTCTGGTCGAGGCGCTCGCCGGCCGGCGCGGTGTGCAGGAAGAGGTTGTAGGGCGGGTCGCCGAGCGCATCGAGGGCACGCAGCGCCCGTCCCACCGCGGCCGCCGTGCGCCGCAGGCCTTCGTCGTCGACGGCGGTGAAGTCGGCGGCGTGCCGGCGCGGCACGATCATCACCTCGAACGCCGAGCGGCTGGCCGCAGGCGCGAAGGCGACGAAGTCCTCGTCGGCGAACACCAGGCGCTCAGCCGCCTCCTCCTCGGTGGCGAGCAGCCCGCACCACACGCACACCCGCTTGCTGATCATGTGCCGCGCGCCGCCGCCGATCTCCTCGGCGACCCAGTGGGGGACCTGCGGGATCGCGTAGAACTCGACGTTGAGGTGCTGGGAGCGTGAGCCGGCCTGTCGGCCGTAGCTCTGCACCGCCTGGATGTAGAGCGGCTCGGCGGGTGGCCGGGCCGCGCGCCCGGCCTCGCGCATCGCGTCGCGCAGCGTGCAGAGCAGGGCGCCGCCGAGCGCCGGCCCCGCGTCCGCAAGCCGCTCGTGGTGGCCTCGCGGCGCGACGACGATCTCCCACGAGCCGCGCGACGCCTGCACCTCGCTCAGCGAGAGCTGAGCGGCGGACTCCTTCGTCGAGTCGATGAGGTGAAATGCGTTCGAGCGCAGCGTCACCCGGCGCGCCGTGTCCGCGGCTCGCTCGTCGGCCGCCGTTTCGGCCGAGGGCGCGTCGTCGCAGTGCCGGCAGTGCGTCCCCTCCACCGGCGCCGCCGCGACCGCGAAATTGCTGTGCTCGAAGGTGCGATCGACGACCACCGCGGACCACCAGCCGGTGACGGGGTCACGCCGCAGCTCGAACACGGCCGGCATCGTACCGGATCGTCGGTGCGCCCCCGCCGCCGGCCCCGGGGGGCGGGCGACGGCTGGGGGGCCGCGGCCCGCGGGGCGTCAGTCCTCGGCCGCCTCGATCACGAACCGGCCGCCCCCGCGCTCGCCGCGCAGGTGGGCCACGACTCGCGGCAGGAGGTACGGCAGCACCACCGCCGCGGCGGCCAGCAGCAGGATGACGAGCGAGATCGGCCGGGTGACGAAGATCGACAGGTCGCCCTGCGAGATCTGCAGCGCCCGCCGGAACTGGGTCTCCATCAGCGGGCCGAGGATCACGCCGAGGATCATCGGCCCGACCGGGAAGTCGTATCGGCGCATGAAGAAGCCGACCACGCCGATGACGTACATGACGAGCACATCGATCAGCGAGTTGGCGACGCTGTACACGCCGAGCGTCGCGAAGACGAGGATCGCCGCGTACAGCAGCGGACGCGGGATGGCCAGGATCCTGACCCAGATCCGGATGAGCGGCAGGTTCAGGACGAGGAGCATCACGTTGCCGATGTAGAGGCTCGCGATCAGCGCCCACACCAGCTCGGGCGAGTTGGCGAAGAGGAGCGGTCCCGGCTGCAGGTTGTAGATCTGGAAGGCGACCAGCAGGATCGCGGCGGTCGCCGAGGTCGGGATGCCGAGCGTGAGCAGCGGCACCAGCACCCCTGAGAAGGCGGCGTTGTTCGCCGCCTCGGGGCCGGCGACGCCCTCGATCGCGCCCTTGCCCCACGGCGCGCGGCGGTTCAATCGCCTCTCCAGCGTGTAGGACAGGAAGGTCGGGATCTCCGCGCCACCGGCCGGCAGGGCGCCGATCGGAAAGCCGATCGCGGAGCCCCGCAGCCACGGCTTCCACGACCGTCGCAGCTCGTCTCCGCTCATCAGCAGCCGGCCGCGGACCGGGACGATCTCCTCGCTGGCGTGGCGCAGGCGCGAGGCGACGTAGAGCGCCTCGCCGACGGCGAAGAGCCCGACCGCCACCACGACGATGTCGAGCCCGTTCAGCAGCTGCGGCACGCCGAAGGTGAGCCGCACCTGGCCGGTCTGCACGTCGATCCCGATCAGGCCGATGAACAGCCCCACGAAGAGGCTGATGAGCCCGCGCAGCAGCGAGCGGCCGATGAGCGCGGTGACGCTCACGAACGCCAGCACCATCAGCGCGAAGTAGTCGGCCGGCTGGAAGACGAGCGCGACCCGCGCGATGAGGGGGGCGAGGAAGGTGATGGCCAGCGTCGAGATCGTGCCGGCCACGAACGAGCCGACCGCCGCGGTCGCCAGGGCCGCGCCACCACGGCCCTGCTTCGCCATCTGGAAGCCCTCGATGGTCGTCACCACCGAGGCCGACTCTCCCGGCGTGTTGAGCAGGATCGAGGTCGTCGAACCGCCGTACATGCCCCCGTAGTAGATGCCGGCGAACATGATGAAAGCGCCGATCGGGTCGAACTGGTGTGTCAGCGGGAGGAGCAGCGCGACGGTGAGTGCCGGGCCGATGCCGGGCAGCACGCCGACCAGCGTGCCGAGCGTCACGCCGATCGCGGCGAAGAGCAGGTACTCGGGACGCAGCGCGGTCGCGAAGCCCCCGGCCAGCCCGCCGAGCGCCTCCATCCCGCCGCGTCCTACAGCACGAGGTCGAGGATCCCGGCTGGCAGGTTGACGCCGAGATACTCGGTGAAGGTGAAGTAGACGACCGAGGCCAGTACCACCCCGATCAGCGCGTCCCGGAGCAGCGCGCGGCTGCCCAGCACGCGCGCGGCGGCCGGCACGAAGAGCGCGGTGGCGATCACGTACCCCAGCCCCGGGACGCGAATTTCATCGAGGCGCATCCCGTCGAGCGCGACCGCGTACGCCACGAGGAGCACAGCGACCACGAGCGGGGTCGGCCAGTGGGTCGCGCGCTCCTCGTCAGCCGCCCGTGCGGCGAGGTCATCGTCGGGCAGGATCGTGGTTCGGGCGAGGAAGGCCGCGGCCAGCAGCAGGAGGATGCCGCCGATGGCGAGCGGAAAGATGCTGGGTCCCACGGGGCTGAACCCCCGCACCTGCCCGATCTGCAGCGCCTGCCACAGGATGAGGGCGCCGAGGACGACCAGCGCCGCGCCGACCAGCCGCGGGCCGAGGAGGCTCCGCGCGCGTGCGGGCGACGCGCGCGGCGTCGTCTCCTCCATCGGTGGTCCGGGTCCGGCCTAGCCGGTCAGCCCGATCTCGGCGAGCACCTCCTCGACCCGGGTCTGCTCCTCCGACAGGAACGTGTCGAACTCGTCCCCGGAATGGAAGAAGTCCGCCCAGCCGTTCTCCTCGAGCGCGGCCTGCCAGGCCTCGGAGTCGCGCATCTCGGTAATGAACTGCACGATCGCGTCGCGATCGGCATCCGGGATGTCCGGTGGAGCGACCACTCCGCGCCAGTTCTCGAGCACGACGTCGAAGCCCGCCTCGGTGATGGTGGGCGCGTCGATCCCCTCCGGCGGCTCCTCGCCGGATACCGCCAGCCAGCGCAGCTCGCCCGCCTCGACCTGGTCCGCGAACTCGCTGACGCCCGACACGCCGGCGGTCACGGCGCCCGACAGGATCGCGTTGAGCGCCTCGCCGCCACCGGCGTGCGCGACGTAGTTGATGCCGCCGGGATCCACGCCGGCGGCCTCTGCCAGCAGCCCGACCAGGATGTGATCGGTGCCGCCGGCGGAACCGCCGCCCCACGAGATCGAGGTCGGGTCCGCCGACCACGCCTCGACCAGCTGCTCCAGCGTCTCGTACTCGGAGTCGGCGGGGACCACGATCGCCTCCTGCTCCGACGTGAGGCTGGCGATCGGCGTCACCTGCTCGAGCGTCACGGGCGAGTCGTTGGTCTGGATGGCGCCGACCATGACGAGTCCCATCACCATGAGCTGGTGCGGGTCGCCGGCGTGCTCCTCGACGAACTGGGCGAGCCCGATGGTGCCGCCCGCTCCGCCGACGTTGTAGACCTCGGCGCCGACGCCGCCGACCTCCTCGACCACCGGTTGCATGGCTCGCGCGGTGCTGTCCCACCCGCCGCCGGGGTCGGCGGGCGCCATGATCGCTACGTCCTCGCTCGGATACTCGGCCGCGCCACCCTCGGCCTCGCCGCCCGGAGCCGCACCCTCGGTCGTCGCCGGACCGCCGGTCGCCGCGCCGCCGCCGTCGGTCGCGGTGCACGCGCCGATCAGCAGCGCAAGACAGGCGAGCACCGCGGCCACGTGCACGCGGCGGCCCCTCCTCCATTCGCTCATCGCTCCTCCTCCTCGCCGCGGCGGCGTGCCGCGAGCACGCGAACCGGCTGCAGGAGCCGTGCCCGCTCGCCGTCCCAACGGGCAAGCGAGGCAGCCCCGCTTGACCGCCGCGGGCCGCGGTGCTAGGTATCCTTCTCCGCCCGATATTGAGCACCGTGTCGCGGTGCGCGTCCCGTGGCGGGCGCTGCCCGCGATCGCCAGACGAGGAGGACCGCAGACCGATGCACCGATCGCGCCTGTCGCGAGCCCTTCTGCCGTTGGCACTCGTCGCGTCGCTCGTCCTGCCGCCGAGCGTGGCCGCACAGGAAGGCGTCGAGTTGACGACCCCCTATCCGGCCGTCGCGGTCGAACCGGGAGAGACGGTGACCTTCGCGCTGACGGTGACCGCGGAGACGCCGCAGCGGGTGCGGCTCGAGGTGACGGAGGCACCAGAGGGCTGGACCACGCGGCTGCGAGGCGGGGGCTTCGTCATCGACGGGGTCACCGCCGGGCCGGACGAGCCGCCGGAGATCCAGCTCGAGGTCGAGGTGCCGGCCGAGGCGGAAGAGGGAACGGCGGAGGTCGTCGTCACCGCGACCGGGACCGATGGCACGGCGGCGCTGCCCCTCAGCCTGCGGGTCGCCTCCGAGGTCGCCGGCGCGGTGACGCTCGAGGCGGAGTTCCCCTCGCTGCGCGGCGCGGTCGACGCGACCTTCACGTTCGACCTCGAGCTCACGAACCAGACACCCGAGGAGACGACCTTCAGCCTGGAGGCCGCCGGCCCCGAGGGATGGACGGTCGAGGCGCGGCCATCGGGCGAGACGCAGGCATCGACCGTGACAGTCGCGCCGGGCGAAAGCCAGGGCGTGCAGGTCGAGGCGACCGCGCCGGAGGGAATCCCCGCCGGGGACTATCCGATCGCCGTCCGCGCGCGGGGCGGCGGCCAGCAGGCGGAGGCCGAGCTGCTGGTGCAGATCGTCGGCGACTTCTCGCTGACCGTCACCACCCCGTCGGAGCGCCTGAACGCGACCGCGAACGCCGGGAGCGCCACCGACGTGACGCTGCGGCTCATCAACGACGGAACCGCCCCGTTGACGAACGTCGAGCTCAGCGCGACGCCGCCCACCGACTGGGAGGTCACCTTCGAGCCGGAGGTGGTGGGCCAGATCGCGGCCGGTGAGTTCGCCGACGTCACGGCGCGCATCCAGCCGACCGCCGAGGCGCTGGCGGGCGACTACGCCGTCCCGATCAGCGCCACCGCGACGGAGGCGACCGGGGAGGCCGAGATCCGCACGACCGTGGAGACCTCACCGTTGTGGGGGCTCGTCGGCGTGGCACTGATCGTGGCGGTGCTGGCGGGCCTGTGGTGGGTCTTCCGCCGCTTCGGACGCCGCTAGGACCGGACCGACGATGACGGCCGCCTCCCCGACATTCGCTGACCGGCCGGCGGTGCAGGCGCCGGTCATCCGCGCGCTGGGCCTGACCAAGCGGTACGGCGACAAGATCGCCGTCGATCGGCTGGACCTCGAGGTGCGTCGCGGGGAGGTGTTCGGGTTGCTCGGGCCGAACGGCGCCGGCAAGACGACGACGATCCTCATGCTGCTCGGTCTCAGTGAGCCGTCCGAGGGGCGCGCGCAGGTCGTCGGCTTCGATCCCACCCGCGATCCGCTGGCCGTCAAGCGGGTCGTCGGCTACCTGCCCGACAACGTCGGCTTCTATGGCGACCTGACCGGTCGCGAGAACCTGCGCTTCACCTGCCGGCTCAACGGCCTGCCCGATGCGGAGGCGGACTCGCGCATTGCCGCCGTCCTCGAGCAGGTCGGACTGGTCGGAGCGGCCGACGATGCGGTCGAGACCTACTCGCGCGGGATGCGGCAGCGCCTCGGGCTCGCCGACGTGCTGGTCAAGGACCCGGACGTCGTGATCCTCGACGAGCCGACGATCGCCATCGACCCCGAGGGCGTGGCCGAGCTGCTGGCGCTGATCCGGCGGCTGGCGACCGAGCGCGGCATGGCCGTGTTGCTGTCGAGCCATCTGCTGCACCAGGTGCAGCAGATCTGCGATCGGGTCGCGATCTTCGTCGAGGGCCGGGTGGTGGCGCTGGGGTCGCCCGCACAGCTGGCCGAGCGCCTCGCCACCGGCAGCTCGCTGGTGGAGGTCGGTGCGGACGGTGATCCGGAGCACGTGCGGACCGTGCTCGAGGTGCTGCCCGGGGTGCGGCGGGTGGAGCGCGACGCGAGCGATGCGCGCCTGTGGCTGGTGAGCGGCGTCGGCGACGTGCGCCGCTCCGTGGCGGAGGCGGCCGGGCGCGGGGAGCTGATGGTCTGGCACCTGAGGCGTCGCGGCGACGAGCTCGACGAGGTCTATCGGCGCTACTTCGCCGAGGCCGAGGGCCGAGCCGCCGAACGGGCGCGAGAGCGCGATGACGGCGCAGGCTGAGCCGGCCGAGCGGCCGAAGGCGACCGCCGAGGGCCGAGCGCGCCGCGTGCCGCGCCCCCGATCGGGGATCTGGGTGGTGGCCGGCAAGGAGATGGCCGACCACCTCCTCAGCCTGCGCTTCCTGATCCTGCTCGCGCTCATCGCGCTCGCGACGCTGGGCGCCGTCTACGCCGCCGCCGGCGGCCTGCGGAGCGTCGCGCCGGAGGCGACCGGGACGCCCGCGCTCTTCCTTCGGCTGTTCACCGTCTCGGTCGAGGAGGGACAGATCCCGCCCTTCTTCGTCGTGGTCGGGCTGCTGGCGCCGCTCCTCGGCATCGCGCTCGGGTTCGACGCGGTGAGCGGCGAGCGCTCCGCCGGCACGCTGCCGCGCCTGCTGTCGCAGCCGATCCACCGCGACGCCGTCATCAACGGCAAGTTCGTGGCGGGACTGGCGGTGATCGCCGTGATCCTCGCCAGCGTGACGCTGCTCGTGGCGGGCTTCGGCATCCTGCGCCTCGGGATCGCGCCCACCCTCGAGGAGGTCCTGCGCATCGCGGCCTGGCTCGCCGTGGCGATCCTCTACGCCGGGGTCTGGCTCGCCTTCTCCCTCCTCTGCTCGGTGCTCGTGCGCCGGGCCGCCACGGCGGCGTTTCTCGCCATCGCGGCGTGGCTCGTGCTGACGCTCTTCGCCGCCCGGCTCACGGGCATCGTCGCCGACGCGCTCGCCCCCGTCCCCGCCAACCCGACCTTCGAGGAGGTGCTGGCGAACGCCGAGCTGGAGCAGGCGCTGTCGCGCCTCTCGCCGTCGACGCTCTTCAGCGAGGCGACGCTCGTCCTGCTCACCCCGCAGGCGCGCAGCGCGGGCTTCATCTTCGAGTTCCAGCTCGTCGGCGCGCTTCCCGACCCCCTGCCGCTGGGCCAGAGCCTGCTCATCATCTGGCCCCAGGTCGTGGGCCTGCTGGCGCTCGCGGTGGCGTGCTTCGGCGCCGCGTACGTCGCCTTCATGCGCCAGGAGATCCGCGCGTAGGCCGGCGTGCGCGAGGTCAGTAGTCCCACGACCGCCGTCGGTCGAGCGCCTCCCACTCGCCGCGGAGCTGGCTCATCACCTCGATGTCCTCCGCGCGCCCGCGCTGGAACCGCGCCCGGCGCAGCGTCCCCTCCCGCACGAACCCGGACTTCTCGTAGGCGCGCTGTCCGCGCGTGTTGTCGCTGTAGACGTGCAGCCAGATGCGCTCCATGCGCAGCTCGCCGAACCCGAAGTCGCACATCACGTCGAGCGCCTCGGTGGCGTAGCCCATTCCCCAGCGGTCCTTCTCGCCGATGATGATGCCGAACGAGGCGCTGCCGTTCTCCCAGTCGAGATCCTGGAATCCGGTCGTCCCGATCGGCGTGCCGTCCTCGACCAGGCAGATGACGAAGTGGTATCCGGTCCTGCCCTGCGCCTCGAGCATCCGCTCGAACCAGCCCTCCTCGTGCACGGTGCTGATCGGACTGCGAAGGGCGAGGTTCCGCATGACGTCGGCGTCGGACAGCCAGGCGACGAAGCGCGGGATGTCGCTCCTCTCGGCCGGGCGCAGGTAGATGCGCTCGGAGCGGAGCATCGGGCGCGGGGGCGGTGGCGGGAAGGCGGGATCCGTCGGCATCGGCGGTGCGGTGGCGCTAGTCTCGGGAGCCCGCAGTCTAGCCAGCCTTTGGAGGACCGATAGCCATGGCAGCCACCCGCACCGCGACCGTCACCTGGACCGGCGACCTCCTCTCGGGGAGCGGCACGGTGAGCGCCGGCTCGAGCGAGCTCTTCACCGACCTGCCGGTGAGCTGGAGCTCGCGGACCGAGGCGGTCGAGGGGCGCACCTCGCCGGAGGAGCTGCTCGCCGCCGCCCACGCCTCGTGCTTCGCGATGGCGCTCTCGGGTGCGTTGAAGCGCGCCGGGACGCCACCGGAGGAGCTGCACGTCTCGGCCTCGGTGACGTTCGACAAGGTCGGAGAGGCGTGGACCGTCACCGCGTCGCACCTCGAGGTGGTGGGGAGCGTGCCGGGGATCGACGCAGACGGGTTCGACCGCGCCGCGGACGGCGCCAGGGACGACTGCCCGGTCAGCCGCGCGCTGAAGGGCAACGTCGAGATGTCCGTGAGCGCGTCGCTCGAGCAGTAGCGCGCCCTGCGCCCTGGCGCGGCGGCGTCAGCGCACGGCGTCCACGATCTCCGGCTTGAGCCCCGGGAAGCCGCGCAGGAACGCCACGCGTTCGCGCTTCAGGCGCTCCACCCAGGCGCGATACTCGTCCGCCCGCCCGGTCCGTTCGTAGAGGAGCCGCGGCTGTAGCTTCTCGGCGTCATCGATCCCCGGAACGGACGTCGCGACGTCGTATCCGAAGTCGGGATCGGTCTCCCACGAGATGGTGCCCTCGGCGATCGCCTTGACCAGCGCGCCGGAATCGGCGATCTCGATCTTCTTCGACTCGCGGTTCGTCTCCTCGCCGCCGACGCGCCCGGTGTTGAGCACGAACACCTCGAAGCCATGCGTCCCGGTCAGCTCCAGGAAACGGTTCGCCTGCATCTCGTGGCGGAGCGGGAAGAAGGGGTTCGTGCCCGGGACTCGCAGCGACTTCCCCTCCTCGGCCGCGCCACCGGCGCTGGTGCCCATCGTCTCGCCGAGCATGAAGTAGGCGGCGGCCTGCTCCGCGGTGAGACGGGCCACGGCCGGGATGACGTTGTCGTTGCGGTTGAGGATGAGCAGATGGTCGACCGTGCCGATCTCGCGCGGGTCGCGCCAGATGCCCAGGGATGCCATCGGGAAGGTCGCCCGCCCGTTCCTGGTGTACGACTCGTCGAAGAAGTCGACCGGGCCGCCCTCCTGCCGCTGCGAGACGTTTTCGAGGTAGGCGTCGGGCTTCGTCACCGCGCCGTGGATGGCCGGTTCGTGGCGCGGGTCGAGCCCGAACGTCTTGGCGAAGCAGCCGTTCTCGGTGCCCACGATCCGCCCGCCGGGGAACAGCGCGACGAAGTCGTCCTGGACCGGCTGTGAGCCGTTCTGCCGGGTGAAGGTCGTGGTCGTCTTCCCGGTGCCCGACAGGCCGATGATGAGGAACACCCTCTCCCCGGCATCGGTCGGCACCACCTTGCAGCCGGCGTGCATGGCGAGGCCGCCGGCGAGGTGCATCCGCTCGTTCCACATCCGCAGGCCGCCCTTCTTCGACTCGCCGAAGTAGTCGGAGTTGAAGACGCGGCTGACCCCGGCCTCGAGGTCGACCGCGATGAGGCGGTCGTCCGGGTAGCCCGGCATCGGGAGATTGGGGGTGTAAATCATGACCAGCTCGGGCTCCCAATCCCGGCCGCCAGCACCCTCGGGCGGAAAGTAGAGCTGGCGCTGCATGCCGGCGATGTTCGCGTTCGCCTCCTCGATGTAGAGGCGGGCACGTGCCCGCGTGTCGGGGTCGTTGCCCAGGTAGCCGTCGACCGTGACCATCGGCCGCGAGGCGATGTACTCGTCCTGCAGCCGAGCCACGCGCGTGTACTCCGCGCGGGTGATCGTCTGGCCGGAGGTGATCGACGGGTCGTCGCTGACGATGTAGGTCGAGCCGGCCGAGCGACTGGTGACGCGGGTCTGGACGTTGTAGTTGCCGAACGTCGTGCGGCGCGCGTTCGGCATCCGGCTCGTGAGCTCCTGGAGCTCCTCCGCGCTCGGGTTGAACCGGACCGATCGCGCGGCCGGCAGGCGGGTGCCGTGCGGGCCGCGCGGGGCTGTCGCCGGGTCGGCGAGCATGCTCATGCCGTTGTGCTCCTTCTCGTGCGTGCCATCGTCGGCGCGCAGATGAAGGGGCAGGCGAAGGCGCGCCCGACGCTCTGAATCCGACCGAGATGCTAGCAAGAACGGTGCGCGGTGAAACCTTTCGGGCATCGGCGCGCTCGATGACGGTGAACCACACCACCAGGAGCTGTTGCGCCGATGCAACCCCGATCCACCGGCGCCGCGCGCGGCGCCCTCGTCTCCATCGTTGCCCTGCTGCTCGCGGCCGGGGTGGCCGTCGCATCCTCGCCGGACGGGGAGCCGACCGTTTCCGGGCCCGCGGCCTCGACGGCGTCGCCGGCGGCCTCGGTAACCGTAACCTCGGGGGCGAGCACGCAGCCTACGGCCAGCGCGGCCGCCACTTCTGCCCCGGCGGCGAGCGAGAGTGCGGCCGCCGCTCGGAGCACCGACGTGAGCGCCTCGCCCTCCGGCCTGCCGTCGCCGAGCGCCTCGCCCGCCGGCGGACCGGCCCGGACGGATGCCTCCCCATCCGCGAGTGCTCAGGTGCAGCCGACCGGGTCGCCCGAGGCTGAGCCCTACTCGAGCGCCGAGCCGTCGCCGAGCGAATCGCCGGAGGCGGCGCCCATCGCCACGCCGGACGACGAGGACGACGAGGATCGCAGCGGCTCGAACTCGGGCAGCGACGGCCACGGCGACGGCTCGGACGACTGACGCGCGGAGCCCCGGCACCGTCCGGCGCCTCGCCGACCGATGCGGGAGCTGGCATGGCACGATGCCGCCGTGGATGACCGCGCCCTCGTGGCCGCGGTCCTGGACGGCGATGCGAGCCAGTTCAGCGCGTTCGTGGAGCGAGAGACGGGCCCGGTGTATCGGGCATG
>DATADA010000057.1:0-17469 GCA_036258775.1 Candidatus Limnocylindria bacterium
GCCCCCCGTTTCCGTGTCTGGCGGTCAGGGAGCGGCCCCGGTCCCCCGAGCGCGCGCGGCTGTGCGACCGATCCGGCGAGAACGTCCCGGGCTCCGCGGCCTAGGATTGAGGTGCCTCCCCGCGCCTTCCCGCTCCCCACGCACCGAGGAGATCCGATGGCCAGCACGACTCCGCAGAGCGTCGACGAGTACATCGCCTCGCTCCCGCCGGACCGCCGAGAGGCGATGAGCACGGTCCGTGAGACGGTCGGCCGGAACCTGCCGGCGGGCTACGAGGAGGGGATGCAGTACGGGATGATCGGCTGGTACGTACCGCTCGAGCGCTTCCCCGACACCTACAACGGACGGCCGCTCGGCCTCGCCGCGCTCGCCAGCCAGAAGAGCTACATGTCGCTCTACCTCAACAACGTCTACGGAGACGCCGAGACGGAGCGCTGGTTCCGCGAGCGCTGGGCGGCGACCGGCAAGAAGCTCCACATGGGCAAGTCGTGCGTCCGCTTCCGGAAGCTGGAGGATCTCCCGCTCGACCTCATCGGGGAGACGATCGCCCGCACGCCTCTCGACGAATACCTGCGCCGCTACGAGGCCGCCCGCGGCTCGTCGCGGCGGACCCGCGCAGCCGCCGGCCGGTAACGGCAGCCGATGCGCTTCGCGCTGATGACCGAGCCCCAGCAGGGGCTCGCCTACGAGGAGATCCTCGGACTCGCGCGGACCGCCGAGGAGGCAGGGCTCGAGGCCTTCTTCCGCTCCGACCACTACGCCAGCTTCCCCGGTGACGCCGGCCTGCCGACGACCGACGCGTGGGCGACCCTCGCCGGGCTCGCGCGCGAGACGTCGACGATCGCCCTCGGCGTGCTCGTCAGTCCGGTCACGTTCCGCATCCCGGGGAGCTTCGCCAAGGTGATCCAGACCGTCGACGAGATGAGCGGCGGCCGGATCGAGGTCGGCGTCGGGGCCGGCTGGAACGACGACGAGCATGCGCAGCTCGGCATCCCGTTCCCACCCCTGGCCGAGCGCTACGCGATGCTCGAGGAGCAGCTCGCCCTCCTCCACGGGCTGTGGACCGAGGACGACGGTTGGACGTTCGAGGGTCGCCACTGGCAGGTGCGCGGCTCGCGGCGCCACGGTCGCGTCCGCTCCGGCCCGAACGGGGAGCGCCGGCATCCCCATCTCCTTCTCGGCGGCGAGGGCAGGGAGCGCATGGCACGGCTGGTCGCCGAGTACGCCGACGAGATCAACGTCGTCTCGGCCACGCCCGAGAAGGTGAGTGCCGCGTACGCCCGGGTGCGAGAGGCGTGCCGGCAGATCGGCCGCGATCCAGACGAGATCGTGTACTCGGCGATGACCGGGGTGCTCGTCGCCGAGACGCAGGGCGAGCTGCACGAGCGAGTGGCCGACGTGATGCGCGCAGTGGCCGCAGGCGGAGACAGCGACGCGTGGCTCGGGGCCAGGCGCGGCCGCTGGATCATGGGCGTCGGCGACGAGGCGTGGGAGCGCGTCCGTGCGCTGGAGCGGGCCGGCGTCCAGCGCATCATGCTGCAGGACTTCATCCCCCGCGACCTCGAGCACGTGCGCGTGATGGGCCGGCTCTTCGGTTGACGGACGGCCCCCGGACATCCCCTGTGTGGCACCCGGGATGGCCGGAACGCCCCCGGTACGGAGGCGGCGATCCGTACCCGGCTACGGGATTTCCCCCTGCCCCCGGAGCCCGCCGGCCGGTAGGGTCCGGGGATGAGCTTGAAGGACTGGCTTCGCGAGTATCGCGAGTACCCGATCGACGAGTCCCGCCGACCCACGCCGCGCCCGGCGCCCCGGCCCGAGATCCCGGCCGAGCCACCGCCCGGCGATGAGGCCGGCGGCTACGCGATCCTGGCCGCCGACCGGCCGCGCGACCGCACCCCGCGCTGGCTGCGCCGCGCGGGCCGGACGAGCTACGCCCCACCGCGCCCGTTCTAGGCGCCCCGCCCGGCCGGCCAAGCCCGGGAGGCTCCGGGGAACCCGACCGAAAGTTGCGCTAAAGTACGCCGATGCTCGCCCGGTGACCGCCACGGCGGCCGCGGCGAGGTGAGAACGCAGTGATCGCGCCGGCGAAACGCCGGCAGACAGCGCCCATGCCCGGGCTCCAACCTGTGAGGAGGAGCCGATGCCTGAACTGCCGCTTCTGGCGGCGGTGGTGGCCGCCGCTCTGCTCGGCGGCGTGGCGGGCTTCCTCGCCCGTCGCTACGTCGCCGCGGGCTCCGTCAAGCACGCCGAGGGCTACGCCGAGCGGATCATCGCCGAGGCGCGCGCCAAGCAGAAGGAGATCGTCCTCGAGGGCAAGGACGAGGCGCTTCGCCTGCAGCGCGCGGCCGAGGAGGAGGCGCGTCAGAAGCGGACCGATCTCCAGCGCCAGGAGCGGCTCCTGCTCGACCGATCCGAGAGCCTCGACCGCAAGCTCGAGGCGGTCGAGCGGCGCGAGGGCGCTCTCGAGGACCGGCAGCGCGAGCTGGAGGCCGAACGGGGCCGGGTGGCCGAGCTCCGCCAGCAGCAGCTCACCGAGCTCGAGCGCGTCTCGGGGCTGACCGTCGCCGACGCGCGATCCGCGCTCATCCAGCAGATCGTCGACGAGGCGCAGTCGGAGGCGACCCACCGCGTCCGGGAGATCGAGCGGCGCGCCAGCGAGGAGGGCGAGGAGCGCGCGCGGCGGATCCTGACCACGGTCATGCAGCGGATCGCGGCCGAGCACACCAGCGAGGCGACCGTGACCGTCGTCCATCTCCCGAACGAGGAGATGAAGGGGCGGATCATCGGCCGCGAGGGACGGAACATCCGCGCCCTCGAGCAGGCGACCGGGGTCGACCTGATCATCGACGATACGCCCGAGGCGGTCGTCCTCAGCGGCTTCGACCCGGTGCGCCGCGAGGTGGCCCGGATGGCGCTCACCAAGCTCATCAGCGATGGCCGGATCCACCCCGGCCGGATCGAGGAGACGGTCGGCAAGTGCCGCACCGAGATCGAGGTCGTCATGCGCCAGGCGGGCGAGCAGGCCGCCTACGACGCCGGGGTGCCGGGCCTGCATCCGGAGCTCATCAAGCTGCTCGGACGGCTCAAGTACCGCACCAGCTACGGCCAGAACGTGCTGAACCACTGCATCGAGACCGCGCGCCTCGCCGGCCTGCTCGCCGCCGAGCTCGGCGCGAACGTGGCCGAGTCGAAGAAGGGCGGCCTCCTGCACGATATCGGGAAGGCGGTCGACCACGAGGTCGAGGGGCCGCACGCCGCGATCGGGGCGGACATCGCCCGCCGCTACGGCGTCAACGCCGTCGTCTGCAACGCGATCGCGGCCCATCACCAGGAGGTCGAGCAGGAGACGGTCGAGGCGACGGTGGTGCAGGTCGCCGACGCCATCAGCGCCTCGCGGCCGGGTGCCCGCGGCGAGAGCCTCGACAACTACGTGAAGCGGCTCGAGGACCTGCAGGAGATCGCCGACAGCTTCCCCGGGGTCGAGCGCAGCTTCGCGATCCAGGCGGGTCGCGAGGTCCGCATCATCGTGCGACCCGAGGAGATCGATGACCTCGCCTCCAGCCGCCTGGCGCGCGACGTCGTGCGCCGCATCGAAGAGCAGCTGCAGTACCCCGGCCAGATCAAGGTCACCGTCATCCGGGAGACGCGGGCGGTCGATTACGCTCGATGAGCGCCAGGTCCGAGCTGCTGCGCTGCCTCGTCATCGGCGACATCATCGGCAAGCCGGGGCGGACCGCGGTGCGCCAGCTCCTGCCGGAGCTGCGGGCCGGGCTCGATCTCGACGTGGTGATCGCGAACGGCGAGAACACCGCCGCGGGGCTCGGGCTCACGCCCGCGCTGGCCGAGGAGCTGCTCGATGCCGGCGTCGACGTCATCACCAGCGGCAACCACATCTGGGACCGGCGCGAAATCTACTCGTACCTCGACACCGACCGCCCGGTCCTGCGGCCCCTCAACTACCCCCACGACGCCCCGGGCCGCGGCTGGCTCGTCCACCGGCTGGCCGACGGCGGCGAGGTCGCGGTCGTGAACCTGATGGGGCGGGTCTACATGAACCAGCTCGACTCGCCGTTCACGCTGATGGACGATCTGCTCGACAGCGGTGCCGAGCCGCTGCCCGCGCTGCGCATCGTGGACTTCCACTGCGAGATCACCTCCGAGAAGAACGCCATGGGCTGGCACCTCGATGGGCGGGTCAGCGCGGTGGTCGGGACGCACACCCACGTCCCCACCGCGGACGCCCGGGTCCTGCCGAACGGCACCGCCTACATCAGCGACATCGGGATGACCGGGCCGCGCGACTCGATCATCGGCATGAGCGTCGAGACCGTCCTGCCGCGCTTCCTGACGCACCTGCCGACCCGCTTCGAGGTTGCGCCAGGCCCGGTCTCGTTCAACGCGGCCGTGATCGAGGCCGAGCGGGCGACCGGCCGCGCCCGCTCCATCGAGCTGCTCCAGCGGCTGGTCGAGGTGTAGCACCGACGCCGCCGACCGGCCGAGGGTCCGCCACCTCGCTCCCGGCACACGTGCCGGTCGAGGCGCCGGGGACGCCGCCGCTCGCCGCGATCGTGGGTCCCACCGCCTCCGGCAAGACCGAGCTGGCCATGGCCCTCGCGCGTCACCTCCCGGTCGAGATCGTCGTCGCCGACTCGCGCCAGGTCTACCGCGGCATGGACCTCGGCACGGCCAAGCCCGATGGAGCGGCGCGCCGCGGGGTCCCGCACCACCTGCTCGACGTCGCCGACCCGAGCCAGCCGTTCACCGTCGCCGAGTGGCTCGCTCGGGCGCGCGCGATCCTGCCGCAGATCGCCGGCCGCGGCCGGCTGCCGCTGCTGGTCGGCGGGACCGGGCTCTACGTCACCGCCCTGCTGGACGGCTACGACTTCGCGTCCCAGCCGTACGCACCCGAGATCCGCGAGCGCCTGGCCTCCGAGCTCGAGGTGGAGGGGCTGGCAGAGCTCGCCGCGCGGCTGCGGCGCCTCGATCGCGCCCTCGCCGGCCGCATCGATCTCCGCAACCCGCGCCGCGTGCTGCGCGCCCTCGAGCGGGTCGAGGGACGCGGCGGGCCGGTGGGGGAGGGGAGGAGCGAGCCCTACCCCGGGCGGGTGGCGCTCATCGGCCTCGACCGGCCGCGACACGTCCTCTACCGCCGCATCGATGAGCGGGCCCGTGGCCTGTTCGCCGCCGGGCTGCTCGACGAGGTGCGTCGGCTCCACGCCGCCGGCTACGGGCCGGAGCTGGGGCCGATGAGTGGCCATGGCTACCGCGAGGCGGCGCGCCACCTGGCGGGGGAGTGGAGCCTCGACGAGGCGATCGCCGTCACCGCGCGGCGGACGCGCCAGTACGCCAAGCGCCAGCTCACCTGGTTCCGGCGCGACCGGCGCATCGTCTGGCTGCCGCTCGGCGACCGGCCGGCCGACGACGCCGGCATCGTGCGGCGCGCGCTCGAGCTCGTCCGGCCGCTCTTCGCCTGACCGCGCGCCGGCAGCGGATGGCGTTCAGTCGCGCCAGCCGCCGCTGCCGAGGTCGTGCACCGAGCCGTCGCGCAGCACGGCCCGGACGCTCACCGTGCCGCGCTCGTCGTCGCACGGCCCGAGGACGCAGCTGACCACGATGCGCTCGATCCGGTCGGCGGCCAGCGCCGGATCGTTGCGCCACTGATGGCGGAACGTCTCGCAACGCGACCGCACCACGTCCTCGCACACGAGCTCGATCTCCGGCGCGCCACCGCAGCCGGCCAGAAGGCTCGCGACGGCGAGGAGCGCAACGGCGGCCGGCCGGGTGGGCATGGCGGGCATGGCGGGCATGGCGGGCATGGCGGGCGGCAGGATAGCGAGGACCCGCACCGCACGCGCCGCGTCCCGCGCCGCATCCTGGGCGCTGCGCGCCGCGCCCGTATCCCGGGCTGGGCGGGGCCGTCGGCAGCGCGGCTCGGGTAACATGCAGTCGAACAGATGTCCGAACGAAGCAAGCTGATCGATCTCACCACGCCGACCGAGCGCGCGTTCCTGATCGGGATCGACGACCCGGGCAACGGCCGCTGGCCCATCCGCCGCTCACTGGCGGAGCTCGCCGCCCTCGCCGAGACCGCGGGTGCGGTGGTCGTCGGCAGCGCCTTTCAGCGGCGGACCGAGCCCGATCCCGTCTCCTATTTCGGCAAGGGCCGCGCGCAGGAGCTCCTCGCCGAGAAGGCGGGCAGCGACTTCAACCTGCTCATCGTCGACGACGAGCTGGCCCCGGCCCAGCAGCGCTCGCTCGAGAAGCTGCTCGACTGCAAGGTGCTCGATCGCAGCGCCCTGATCATCGACATCTTCGCGCGGCACGCGAAGACGCGCGAGGGTCGCCTGCAGGTCGAGCTCGCTGCGCTCGAGTACCACCTCCCGCGCCTGACCCGGATGTGGACGCACCTGTCGCGCACCGGCGGCGGGATCGGCACGCGCGGCCCCGGCGAGACCCAGCTCGAGACCGACCGCCGCGTCATCCGCGACAAGATCAAGAAGATCCGGGCGGATCTCGAGGAGGTGAAGCGCCACCGTGCGACCGCCTCCCGACAGCGCGACCGCAAGGAGGTCGCCACGGTCGCCCTCGTCGGCTACACGAACGCCGGCAAGAGCACCCTGCTGAACGCGCTCGCCGACGCCGATGTGTTCGCCGCGGACATGCTCTTCGCCACGCTCGACCCGACCAGCCGGCAGGTCACGCTGCCGACCGGCCAGCGCATCGTCGTCAGCGACACCGTCGGCTTCATCAACAAGCTGCCGCACGACCTGGTCGATGCCTTCCGCGCGACACTCGAGGAGGTGGTGCGCGCTGACCTGCTGCTCGAGGTGGTCGATGCGTCGGATCCCGACTTCATGGGCCAGCAGGCGGCGGTTCAGTCCGTCCTCGACGAGATCGGGGCGGGGGACAAGCCGCGGATCACCGTCTTCAACAAGATCGACCTGCTCGACGCCGACCTGCGCGGCGCCGAGATGCCGTCCTCGCCGTCGGCGGTCTTCGTCAGCGCGGTGACCGGCGAGGGGCTCGACCAGCTGCGCTCACGGGTCGCCGACGCGCTCCGCTCACAGCTCGTGCCCGTCGACGCGCTCGTGCCCTACGAGCGCGGCGAGCTCGTAGAGCGCGCCCGGTCCAGCGGGGATGTGCGCCACGCCTACGAGGCGGGCGGGGTGCGGATCCAGGGCCACCTGCCGGCATCGCTGGCGGGCGAGCTCGACGCGGCCAGCCGCGACGGCCGCCGTCGCCCCGCGGCGGCAGGCTGATGCGGCGGCGGCGCGTGCTGGGACGCCGGAGTCAGGGCCGACGGCGGGCGCCGACCGGCGCGAGCGAGACCTGGCGCGCCGGGCGCCGGAGCGCCATGGCGATCGCCGTCCCGAGCAGCAGCCACGCGGTCGCGGCGAGCTCCAGCACGGCGTAGCCGCGCAGCAGCGCCCCGACGCCGCTGCCGAGCAGCGGGCTGACGGCCAGCGCGACGAGGCCGAGCGCCACGCCGACGGCGCCGATGGCCAGCAGACGGCGGACGTGCATGCCGCGAAGGCTATGTCAGGCGCCGTGCGGCGCCCATCACCCGACGGGGCCGTCGGCCGCTCTCCGATGGTCCCGCTGAACCGGTTCAACCGCGCCGCCCGGAGGCGGCCGCCGCCGCCGCCAGGCGCGGCAGGAAGTGGAGCCAACCCTCGAGGTGCTCGGCGCGCTCGTCGGCCTCGCCCGGGCCATCGCCGTACGGGCCGTGCTCGAGGTGGAGCAGCGTCCCGGCGCCCGACGGCCCGAAGCGGAGGTCGAGCTCGCGCTCGGGGCGATCCGGCTCGTGCTCCCAGCGCCAGCTGAGCCGCAGGCGTCGGCCGGGCGCGGCGCGCAGCACGCGGCCCGACAGGTGCCAGTCCTGTTCGGGCCAGCTGTAGCGGTACGCGCCGTCCGCCGCGTAGTGGGTCGACGGTGCCCACCAGCCGGCCACGAGCTCCGGATCGGTCCAGCACGCGTGCGCCAGCTCGGGCGCGACCGGCAGCTCGATCTCGAGGGCGATCCGCTCCCGTCCGCGGGAGACGTCGCGCGGGGCTGGATTACTCACCATGTCACTTCCGCAAATGTACGTTATGTTGCGTTGCTAGGTGCCCGTCAGCGTTCCGCCGGCACGCCGAGCGTGACTGCCGCGGCGACCGTCGCCGCGACGAGCGAGAGCGCCTCCTGGGGGGCGAGGGCCGCGTCACCGGCGAGCAGGCTCGTCGCCTGACTCGGCACGGCGGCGAGCAGCACGGGCACCAGCGCCCAGCCCACGACCAGTACCGTCGGCGCGGTGGCCCCCGGCAGCCGCAGCATCCGCGTCGCCACCGCCGTCAGCACGCCCAGGAAGGCCGACAGCAGGAGCGCGAGCGCGAGCGCCGGCTGGTCCCGTGCGCCGGACGCCTCGATGAGCGCCACCAGCGCCCGGTATGCGGCGGCGACGAGCAGCGCGAGCACGGCGCCGGCCGCGACGGCCCGCGCGGCCGTCATCGGCCTCCGGCCGCCGGACGGGCGGCCTCGAGGATCCCCTGCTCGAGCATGCGTGCGATCTCGCGGGCGGCCCGGTAGCTCTTGCCGGCGCCCATGACGACCACGGCGTCACCCGGGCGCAGGTGCTGGGCGACGTACTGCGCAGAGGCGTCGACGTCGCCGGTCGCGATCGTGGGTACGGCCGAGGTGCGCTCCACCGCATCGGCCAGGGCGGCGGCGGAGGTGATCGAGGTGTCGGCGTCGCGGCTGGCGAAGATGTCGACGATCACGACCTCGTCGGCCGCGGTGAAGGAGGCGGCGAACTCGTCGAACAGCAGCCGCGTACGCGAGTACATGTGCGGCTCGAAGACCGCCCAGAGCCGGCGCGGCCCGACGCGCTGGCGTGCCGCGGCCAGCGCCGCCCGCACCTCGGTCGGATGGTGCGCGTAGTCGTCGTAGACCAGCACGCCGCCGCGGTCGGCGATCAGCTCCATCCGCCGTCCGGCGCCCGGGAAGGTGCGCAGCCCCTCGACCAGCGTGTCGAGCGGCGCGCCGAGCTGCCGGGCGAGGGCGATCGCGGCGGTTGCGTTCCTGACGTTGTGCTCCCCCGCCAGCACCATCTCGAACGTCCGTTCGAACAGCCTGAAGGTCGTACCGCGCTCGTCGAAGCGCAGGGCGGTCGCCTCGACGTCCCCACCCGGCCCGTAGCCGACCACCCGCCCCTCCCAGTCGGCAAGCCCGGCGAGGAGCCGCCGCACGCCCGGGTCGTCGGCGGCGGCGAGCAGAAGGCGCCCACCGAGGCGGGTGTCCGGGCGCATGCCGCGCACGAAGCGGTCGAAGGCGGCGTGGACCGCATCCGCATCGGCGAAGTGGTCGGGGTGGTCCATCTCGATGTTCGTCAGGATCACCGCCGACGGCGCGTAGTGGAGGAAGTTGTCCCCCCACTCGTCGGCCTCGACCAGGAAGACGTCTCCCCCGCCGGGTCGCACGCTTGCGCCCCACGCGCCGATATAGGCGCCGACCTCGACCGTCGGGTCGAAGCCGGCGGCAACCAGGAGATGGCCGAGCAGGGCGGTGGTGGTCGACTTGCCGTGGGTGCCGGTCACCGCCAGCCCGAGACGCCCGGACGCGGCCATCATCTCGCCGAGCACCTCCTGCCAGGTCTGGACCGGGAGGCCGCGCGCGCGCGCCGACCGGAGCTCCGGGTGATCCGGGACCGCCCGAAGGGCGGGCGTCATGACCACCCGGTCGGCCGCGTCGAGGTGGCCGGGATCGTGACCGGTGATGACCGGGATCCCGGCCGCTGCGAGCGGCGGCGTGTACGGAGATGGGCCGTCGGCATCGCAGCCATCCACGACCGCTCCGTCGTGCGCCATGAGGAGCGCCACGCCCGCCGCCCCGGATCCCGCGATCCCGATGACGTGCACGCGCTCGCCGGCGTGGACCACTCCCCTACTCCCCGGCCACGGCCCCGGCGATCTCGAGCGCCAGCAGCGCGGCCGCGCGCTTGTTCCCGTCGCGAGCGTGCTCGAAGATGCGCCGCTCGATCCGCGCGCCCTCTCCTCGGCGCGCCACCGCGACATAGGTCAGCCCGACCGGCTTGCCCTCCGCCCCATCGGGACCGGCCAGGCCGGTCACCGCGACTGCCAGCTCCGCCGCGGGGAACCGAGCCAGGGTGCCGTCGACCAGCGCCTCCGCCACCTCCGGCGCGACCGTCCCGACCCGATCGATCAGCTCCTCCGGCACGCCGAGCAGGCTGCACTTCACCGCCGGCGAGTAGCAGACGACACCGCCCAGGAAGTGGTCGCTCGCAGACGGCGACTCCGTCAGGAGATGCCCGACCAGCCCACCGGTGCACGACTCCGCCACCGCGAGCTGCCAGCCGACGCGCCCCAGCCGGTCGCCGAGCCGCCGCGCGGCCGCGACCAGCTCGCCTTCCGTCGGAGGGCGGCTCACCGGGGTGCGACCGAGACCCGGTCGAGCGCGAGCCGCAGGGCGCCGAGCGCCGCGGCCGCCCGGTTGCCCGCGCGGTCGTACCCGAAGACGTGGCGCTCGACCGCCGGCGAGCCGCTCGGCGCGTCGGCGGCGACGTAGTGGAGGCCGAGCGGCTTGTCGGGCGTCGCGCCGTCGGGGCCCGCGATGCCGGTGACCGCCACCCCGACCTCGGCGCCGAAGCGCCGGCGCACGCCCTCCGCCATTGCCACGGCGACCTCGGCGCTGACCGCCCCGTTGGTGCGCAGCAGCTCGGCGGGCACGTCGAGCTGAAGCTCCTTGGCTCGGTTCGAGTAGCAGATCACGCCTCCGACGTAGTACGCGCTCGCTCCGGGCGCGGACGTGATCGCCTGGCCGATGAGCCCGCCGGTGCTCGACTCTGCCGTCGCCAGCCACCAGCCGCGCTCGCGGAGGATCGCTCCGACGCGGGCCGCGAGCGCGTCGAGCTGCGCGGGCGTCGGCGGAGGTGTCACGCGGGTGATGGTAGCCATCGCGCGGCGGAGCGCGGCGAGCGCTCCGCCGCGGCGGCGGGGGAAGCGCCGACCAGGACGACGCCGTCGCCTGCGCTCGGCGACGGACCGGCCGGACCGGCCGCGACGGTGATGATCCTGCGCTGGGCTCCGGAGTCACGCCCGGTCTCCGGATCGCGGGCGACGACGGTGAGCAGGTTCGGCCCGGGAACGAGGTCGACGGCGACGGAGAAGGCGCCGTCGGCCGCGGCGGTGACGTGCCGTCGTCGCCCGGCGCTATCCACCGTCACGCGGGCGCGCGGCTCGGTGACGCCGCGGATCGTGTACGTCCGCACCCGCGCGGACGCCACGTCGCCGGGAGGATCGGTGATTGCCAGCTCCGGCGTGCCGGCGAATCGCGCCAGCTGAACGCCGATGTACGTCACGAAGGCAACGACGAACACGGTCAGCAGCACACCGAGCACGACAGCGTGGTTGACCGCGAAGGTTCGGCGGGGCCGGATCGGCAGCGGGGTCGGCTCCGGGGCGTCCGCAGCGCGCCGGCCGACCGGACCCGTCTCGAGGCGGTAGAGGTCGAGCATCTCGTCGGCATCGAGGCCGAGGTACGTCGCGTATGTGCGCAGGAAGCCGGTGGTGTAGACAGAGCCGGGAAGGGCGCGGTACTCGCTGCGCTCGAGCGCCGAGAGGTAGCGCGACCGGATCCTGGTGTCGCGCTCGGCCGACTCGAGGTCGATCTCGCGTGCCTCGCGAGCGTTGCGGAGGACGTCTCCCAGCTTCGTGAGCCGGTGGGTCACCCCTCGTCCTCGTCCGGCGCCACGTCGCCGCCCCAGCCGTCGGGGGTCACGAGCACCTCGCGGAAGCGGCTGCCGTCCGGAGGCCCCACGATCCCGCGGTCCTCCATCTGGTCCAGGATGCGCGCCGCCCGGGCGTAGCCGATGCGCAGCCTCCGCTGGAGGAGCGAGGCGGATGCCTTGTCGTGGCTGCGCACGACCGTCACCGCCTCGTTGAAGAGGGCGTCGAGCCCCTGGTCCTCCTCGTCGGGCGTCCCGCCCGCACGACCGTCCCGCTTCGGCGCGGTGATTTCGGGGCGGTACTCCGGAGCGCCCTGCGCGCGCCAGTGCCGCGCGAGCGCCTCGATCTCCGCGTCGGTCACCAGGACCCCCTGCAGGCGCACGGCGCGCGGCGCGTCGATGGGCTGGTAGAGCATGTCGCCACGGCCGAGCAGATCCTCGGCGCCGGTCGTGTCGAGGATGGTCCGGGAGTCGACGCCCGAGGTCATGGCGAACGCGATCCGCGACGGGATGTTGGCCTTGATGAGGCCGGTGATGACCTGCACCGATGGCCGCTGGGTCGCCACCACGAGGTGGATGCCGGTCGCGCGGGCCAGCTGGGCGATGCGGGTGATGGTCGCCTCCACCTCGTACGCGCTGACCATCATCAGGTCCGCCAGCTCGTCGATGACGACGACCACGTAGGGCATCCGCGGCTCGCCGGCCCGGAGCGCATCGTTGTAGCCGGCGATGTTGCGGACGCCGCGCTGCGCGAACTCGTGGTAGCGCGCCTCCATCGTGCCGACCGTCCACTTCAGCGCGTTCACGGCCTTGTCGGTCTCGACGATGACCTCGGTGTACAGGTGCGGGATGCCGCGGTACTGCGCCAGCTCGACCCGCTTCGGGTCGATCAGGATCAGCTTCACCTCCACCGGAGTCGCCTGCATCAGCAGCGAGCAGATGATCGCGTTGACGCAGACGCTCTTGCCCGAGCCGGTCGCTCCCGCGATCAGGAGGTGCGGCATGCGCGCCAGGTCGGCGGTGAAGGGCTGCCCGGCGACGTCCTGGCCCAGCGCGAAGGCCAGCTTGCTGCGGGCCGCGGTCTCCTCGAACGGCTGCGAGCCGAGCACCTCCTTGAGGGTGACGAGGTCGAAGGCTGTGTTCGGGATCTCGACGCCGACGTAGGGCTCACCCGGGATCGGCGCCTCGATCCGGATGGAGCGCGCGGCGAGCGCCAGCGCCAGGTTGTCGGCGAGGCCCTCGATCCGGCTCAGCTTGATGCCCGGGTCCACATCCAGGGCGTACTGCGTGACGACCGGGCCTTCCTGGATGCGCGCAACCTTCACGCCGATCCCGAAGTGGGCGAGCGTCTCCCGGATCCGCTGCCCCTTCGCAGCGAGGTCCATCTGCGCGGCGCTCGGCGCGGCGGCGTCGGTGAGCAGCTCCATGGGCGGCAGCTCCCACGCGCGGCGCGCCTCCTCGAGCGCGGGGTCCTGGCCCGCCTCCCGCTCCACGTCCGAGGCGGCGAGCTGCGCCTCCTCCTCGGCGACGAGCTCCTCGCCGTCGCCGGCTCGAACATCGGGTCCGGGTGTCGCCGTCTGCCCCGCCGGTGCGGCGCCGACCGCGGCGGGGATGAGGGACGGGGCTGGACGCGGAGCCGCCGGCGGTCGCGAGTTCCCGTTCGCCGCTGACGCCGCGGGCCGCTCGCGCCGCACGATGATCGGCGCCGGCTCGTCGGGCGGCTCGCCGACGAGCGCACCGCGCACCCGGTCGAGCAGCCCCGGCCGCGCGGGCGCGGCTGAGCGAGCCTCCATCGTGGCGGTCTCCCGGCGGCGTGCCGCCGCCCGCCGCTCTTCGGGCTCGCCCCGGGCCTGCTCCTCACGACGGCGGGCGAGATACGCCGCCACGACATCGCCGATCGTCATGTTGAAGTAGAGCAGCAAACCGACCACGACCATCAGCGCCAGCATGGCCCACGCGCCCACGACGCCGACTGCGCCGACGAGCGCGGTCCGCACTCCGAAGCCGATCGCTCCCCCACCCTCGCCGGCCGCGACCGCGGCGGCCGGATCGGCGGTGAGCATATGGAAGACGCCGAGCAGCGCAAGCGCGACGATCCCCGCGCCGGCCGCCGCCATCCAGCGCTCCGCGGGCAGCGTCCTCATCCATAACATCAGGGCGAAGCCGGCGAGCAGCGGCGGCGCGAAGGCGATCCCCCAGCCGAGCAGCCGGGCCAGGACGTCGTGCCAGGGCTTGACGATCGCGCCGGCGTCGGGGGCGAACAGGGCCACCGTGCTCACGATCGCGAGCAGGACGAGGAGCAGGGCGAGCGCCTCGCGTACGAAGCGGCCGCCGGGCGAGAAGCCCCGGCCGCGCCGCCGTCGCGCCGGGCGGCGGCGGGAGCCGCGCCTCGCCACGCTCAGACCTCGAGCACGATGGGCAGGATCATCGGACGTCTCTTCGTCCGCTCGTAGAAGAACTGCTGCAGCGTCTCGCGGATCTTCTCCTTGAGGTAGTTCGGCTCGGCGAGGTGATCGTCTCCCCGCGGCTGGCGCAGGGCCTCGGCGAGCCGCTGCCGCCCCTGCTCCATTACGGCGTCCTGGGGATCGGAGAGGAATCCGCGGCCGACGAGGTCGGGTCCGGAGACGGGCTGGCCCGTGGCGACCTCCACGGTGAGGGCGACGATCACGACGCCGTCGCTCGCCAGCGCCCGGCGATCGCGGAGCACGACGCCGTCAATCCCGTCGATGGCGGCAAGGCCGTCGACCAGCACCGCGCCGGCCGGCACGCTGCCGGCGAGGCGGGCCCGCTGCCCGTCGTACTCCACCGCCTGGCCGTTCTCGAGGACGAAGATGCCGTCGACCGGCACGCCTGCGCCCTCGGCCAGCAGCGCGTGCTGGACCAGCATGCGGTACTCGCCGTGGATCGGGATGAAGTGGCGCGGCTTCGCCAGCCCGAGCATCAGCTTCAGCTCCTCGCGAGAGCCGTGGCCGGAGACGTGGCAGTGCTTCAGCGGCTCGTAGTGGACCATCGCGCCCTCCTTGAAGAGGTTGTCGATGGTCTTGGCGACCGCCTCCTCGTTGCCGGGGATGGGGCTGGCGGACAGGATCACCGTGTCCCCCGGCTCGATGCTGATGAAGCGGTGGTCACGGTTGCTCATCCGCGTCAGCCCGCTCATCGGCTCGCCCTGGCTGCCGGTGGTCATGACGACCAGCTGGTCCGACGGGACGCGGTTCAGCTGGTCCTTCCGGATCCAGGTCCCGTCGCGCTCGTCGAGGTAGCCGATCTCAGCCGCGATCGCGCAGTTCTGCTCCATGCTGCGGCCGAGCGCCACCATCTTGCGGCCGTGCGCGGCGGCCGCGTCGATGACCTGCTGCACACGGCCGATGTTGCTGGCGAAGGTCGCGACGATGACCCGCCCCGGCGCCTCGCCGATGAGCTGGTGGAGCGAGTCGCCCACCGTCCGCTCGCTGAGGGTGTACCCCTCCTTCTCGGCGCGGGTCGAATCGGAGAGGAGGAAGTCGACGCCGCGCCGGCCGATCTCGGCGATCATGCCGAGGTCGGCGCGCTGCCCGTCGGGCGGCGTGTGGTCGAACTTGAAGTCCCCGGTGTGGACGATCGTGCCGACCCGAGTCCGGATCACGTAGCCCACGCCGTCCGGGATCGAATGATTGACGCGGAAGGCGGTCACGGCGAACCCGCCGATCGTCAGCTCGTGGCCGGGCTCCACCACCCGCAGCTCCGTGCGGTCCAGCAGCTTGTGCTCCTTGAGCTTCACCCGGACCAGGCCCTCGGTGAGGCGCGTGGCGTACACCGGAACGCCGGGCAGCTTCGGCAGCACGTAGGGCAGCGCACCGGCGTGGTCCTCGTGACCGTGGGTGAGGATGATGGCCCGCACCCGGCCGCGGTTCTCCTCGAGGTACGTGACGTCGGGGATGACGAGGTCGATCCCCAGCATCTCCGGCTCCGGGAAGGCGAGGCCGCAGTCGACCACCAGGATCTCACCGGCCGCCTCGACGACGGTGATGTTCTTCCCGACCTCGCCCACTCCGCCGAGCGGGATGATTCGCAGCGTCTCCGGCATGCCGGCTCCTAGAAGAGGGTCATCTGTTCAGGCTGGCTCTCGCCGGCGTCGCGCCCGGCCTGGCCGGCGGCCCGGGCGACCTCGCGGAGACGCTCCTCCTCCGCCGATGCCGCCGCCTGCCGCTCCTCCTCGAGCGCCTGCCGCGCCGCGAGAAGCGCCGCCGGCAGTCCACGGATGTCGCGGAACAGCGTCTCGCGCAGCGAGGCCTGGTGCAGCGCCGCCGCCGGATGGTACATCGGGAAGACGAACCGACCGCCGCCCGCGCGACGCAGCTGGCCGTGCACCTGCCCGATCCGGGCACCGGGCAGGTACCGCGCCAGCGAGTGCCGGCCCAGGGTGACGACGACCGCCGGATCGATCGCCCGCTCCTGCCGATCGAGATAGTCGCGGCAGGCACCGATCTCACCGGGCTCCGGGTCGCGATTGCCCGGCGGGCGGCACTTCACGACGTTCGTGATGAAGACGTCGCCGCGCTCCCAGCCGATCGACCCGAGGAGCTCGTTGAGCAGCTGTCCGGCCGGCCCGACGAAGGGACGGCCGGTGGCGTCCTCGCGTCCGCCGGGCCCCTCGCCGACGAACAGGACGTCGGTCAGCGGGTTGCCTTCCCCCGGCACCGCCGTGGTCCGGCTCCGCGACAGCGGGCAGCGCGGGCACGAGCGGATCTGCTCGGCGAGCGCCCGCAGCGTCGCGGCGCTGCCGCTCCCCGGTGCCGCGCCGGCGAGGGTTCCGCTCGTCCCGCCCGCGGTGCCCATCGCCGGCGGCCGTGACCTCAGCGGCGGGCGCCCGCCCTCGGGCCCCGACGCTCGCGGTCCCCGCCACGGCGGTCGCCGCGTCCCCGGTCGCCCCGGTCGCCGCGGCCCCGGCCGTCGCCGCCGTCCTCCACCGCGCCCTCGGGCCGGGGGGCGGAGGGCGACATGTGACGTTCCATGGCCGCCCGGCGCGACAGGTTGATGCGGCCGAGCTTGTCGATCTCGGTCACGATCACCATCAGCTCGTCGCCGATGGTGACGACGTCCTCGACCCGCGGCACCCGGTAGTCGGCCAGCTCGCTGATGTGCACGAGCCCCTCCTTGCCGGGCAGGATCTCGACGAAGGCGCCGAAGTTCATGATCCGGGTCACCTTGCCGAGGTACTCCTTGCCGACCTCGACGTCGCGGGTGAGGCCCTCGATCCAGCGGATCGCCTTCTGGGCCGCCTCGCCGCTGGTGGCGGCGATCTGGATCGTGCCGTCGTCCTCGACGTTGATCTCGGTGCCGGTCTCGGCGGTGATCTGGCGGATCGTCTTGCCGCCGGCGCCGATGACGTCGCGGATCTTGTCGACCGGGATCTTCATGCTGAAGATGCGCGGCGCGTACGGGGAGAGCTCCTCGCGGCTGGCGCTGATGACCGCGGTCATCTTCTCGAGGATGAAGAGCCTCGCCTTGCGCGCCTGCTCCAGCGCGTCGCGCATGATCTCCACGGTGATGCCGGCGACCTTGATGTCCATCTGCAGGGCGGTCACGCCCTCCGCGGTGCCGGTCACCTTGAAGTCCATGTCGCCGTACGCGTCCTCCTTGCCGGTGATGTCGGTGAGGACCGCGTAGCGCCCCGTGGACGGGTCGGTGATGAGCCCCATCGCCGCCCCGGCGACGGGGGCCTTGATCGGCACGCCGGCGTCCATGAGCGCCAGGGTGGAGCCGCAGGT
>DATADA010000058.1:0-4245 GCA_036258775.1 Candidatus Limnocylindria bacterium
GCGCCGTCGCGCTGCGCCGGGCGGCGGCGGCCCCGTACGTGCCCGACCTGGTGCTGACGGCCGTGGCGCCGGGCGACGAGCACGCCGCATGGCCGCTCTTCGCCGGCAAGGAGCCGCGCGACGGGGAGCCGACCGTGTACGTGTGCCGCGGCTACGCCTGCGACGCCCCGACGGGCGACCCCGCGCGCGTCCGCGCCCAGGTCGAGGCGCTCAGCCGGGGAGGAAGCTGAGCCGCACGCGCCGCGTCGGGTTGTCGCGGTTGGGGTCCACGAGCGCGATCGACTGCCAGGTTCCGAGAGCGGCCAGGCCGGCGAGCACCGGGAGGCTGAGGGAGGCGGGCACGACCAGCGGCAGCACGTGGTCGGCCCCGTGGCCGGCTGAGCCGTGGCGGTGGCGCCAGCGGCCCTCCTCGTGCGGCAGCAGCCGCTCGAGCGCATCGAGCAGGTCCGCCTCCGAGCCGCTGCCGAGCTCCATCAGCACCACGCCGCAGGTCGCGTGCGGGACGTGCACGTGCAGCAGGCCGTCGCGGCCGCCGGCCATCGCCTCGAGGAAGGCGGTGGCCTGACCCGTCAGATCGACGACCGCCGGTCGGTCGCCGGTGCTGACGCTCACCTCTCGCGTCTCCATGCGGCGAGCCTAGCACCGGGCTATCATCTCCGGCCCATGAGCCGAGCCTCGGCGAGGGTCGTTCTGTCGCTGCTGGCGGCGGTCATGGCGGTCAGCGGGCTGGCCGCATGCGGTGCCGCCGCCACGCCGACCCCCGCCTCACCGGGTCCCAGCACCAGCCCTCGCCCTCGAGCGGTGGCGACCCCCACCCCGACCCCGACTCCAACGCCGACCCCGAGCCCGACCCCGACGCCAGCGCCCACTCCCACGCCGCTCGACCAGGCACTGATCGACTCACGGCTGACCGTTCTCATCGCCGGCCTGGACATGTTCCCGGACCGGCGTCGACGCGGGCTGGAGGTCAACACCGATGCCATGGTCGTGGTCAGCATCGCGCCCAGCCAGGCGCGAGTCGCGATGGTCGCGCTCCCCCGGGACGCCACCGACCTGCCACTCGCCAACGGCCAGACCTGGACCGGCAAGGCGAACGCGATCTATCGCCACCTCGGCATCGAGGGGCTGCGCGGGGCGCTCGAGGCGACGTACGGCATCGACATCGACTACCACGCCGTCGTCGACATGGCCGACTTCGGCCGGGTGGTGAAGGCGGTCGGCGGTGTCGACGTGAAGGTTCCCGCGGCGATCCGCGACTCGCACCTCGGCTGGTCGCTCGGCGCCGGCTGGCAGCATCTCAATCACAACGACGCGCTGCGCTACGTCCGCAGCCGCTACGGCGCGGGCGGTGACTACGGTCGCGCCGCGCGCCAGATGCAGGTGCTCGCCGCGCTGCTGGGCAAGATCGCCGATCCCGCGACGAAGGTTGACCTGCCCGGCCTGCTGGCCTCGCTGAAGTCCCTGGAGACCGACGTGCCGCCGGGCAAGCTGCCGACGCTCGTCGAGATCGCGCGGCGCGCGGCCGGGGCCGAGGTCAGCACGCAGGTGCTCGGGCCGCCGCGCTTCGCGCTGTTCGAGGGGATCGACGGGGCGCGCGGCTGGGTCATGATCCCCAACCTCGCCGAGATCCGCGCATACGTCAGGTCGGTGATGGGGCGCGGCTGACGGGTCAGGCCCCGGCGTAGCTGTGCTCGCCGACGAACAGGAAGCTCGCCGCCAGGTACGTGAAGAGCACGCCGCCGAACCCGACGACGAGCAGCCACGGCGCGCAGCGGCCCCACCGGTCGCGGCGACCGGCGGCGTGGAGGTACGCCCCGTACACGAGCCATGTGGCCGCCGCCGCCAGTTCCTTGGGATCGTTGCTCCAGTACGAGCGCCAGGCGAGGTTGGCCCAGACCGATCCCAGCGCGATGGCCGCGGTGAGGATCGGGAACCCGACCAGCACGGCATGGTGCGCCGCGCGCCGGCAGGCGTCGGCGGTCGGCAGGGCGGAGACGCGATCGCCGGCGGCCCGCGCCAGCAGCTCGCCGATGGCCGCGACGAACGCGACCGCGCTGATCGCGTAGGCGAGGAGCGCACTGCCGACGTGCACGGTCAGCAGCAGCGGCTGCTGGAGCGCCGGCACGAGCGGCTCGACCGGCGCATCGAGGCTGAGGGCGACCCCGACGAGGCCCGCCGCCAGCGCGGCGACGAGCGGAGCGAGCGGGCGGATGGCGTGGCGGCGCTCGACGACGGCGTACGCAGCCAGGAGGACCGCGGCGAACGCGACGCTGAACTCGTGGAGGTTCGCCCACGGCGCGCGGGCGGCGGCGACGGTCCGCAGCGCGAGCCACCCCGCGAGCAGGACGAGCGCCAGCAGCGTGCCGGCGTGCCCGATCGAGGCGAGCGCACTGCCGCCGAGCGGGATCCAGCCGTGAGGCGCGCCCGAGTACGCGCCCGCCGCTGCCGCACGTGCGGCGACCGAGCGCACCACCAGCCCCGCGAGCCCGAGCACGGCGGAGCCGAGCAGCGCGATGAGCGCGCCGGCGAGGAGGGCTGCGGGAAGGATGCTCAGCGTAGGAGAGGGACGCCCGAGCCCGCCAGCCGGGTTCCGCACCGGTAGCAGCTCGTCTCGCTCGCCGGCAGGACGGCGTCACAGTTCGGGCAGCGCACCACGAGGTCGCGCTCGCAGACCGTGCAGAAGCGGGCGCCGGCCGGGTACTGCAGGCCATCGAACGGGCAGTAGGGGACGCCCTGGGGTGCCTGCGTCGAGCCATCGGCGCCGCGTGGCAGCGGGAGGGCGGGTGCCGCCGCGTGCGCCTCCTCCTCGACCCGGACCTGCGAGACGCGCAGGTAGCCGACCAGCAGCCACAGCATGTAGAGGCCCAGCAGGCCGAACAGGAGCAGCGGGAAGAGGACTCCGAGGCGGTCGCCCCAGTCGCGCGACAGGGCCTCGATGATCCCCTTCAGGTCCATGGCGCGGCGATTCTAGCATCGGCCCCCGGTGGAGCCTGCGCTACACTCGGGCCCAAGCCAGCCGCCGCGGAGTCATGACTCGCCCCAGGCTCGATCCGCGCACACCGCTCACCGAGCTCCATGTCCACCTCGGCGCCGCGGTCACGCCGGCGATCATGTGGGGCATCGCCCACGCCCAGGGCATCAGGCTGCCAACGAAGGACTACTGGGAGTTCCACGACCTCATCACCGTCGGGCGCCGGCGCCGCTCCTTCGCGTCGTACCTGGCCCTCTTCCACTGGACCGAGCTGATCCAGTCGAGCCCGATCGCGGTCGAGCGCAGCGTCTACGAGGTGATCGGCGGCGCGTACCGCAAGAACAACATCACCCGCATCGAGCTGCGCTTCAACCCGATGAAGCGCAACCGCGGCGGGGAGCAGGATCTCGACCACATCATCGCCGCGGCCGTGCGCGGGATGGATCGCGCGGTGCTCGAGTACCCCCAGGTGCGTGCCGGGCTCATCTTCTGCCTCGACCGCGCCTTCCGGCGAGAGATGAACGAGATCATCGCCGCCAAGGCGATCGCCTGGCGCGATCGCGGCGTCGTGGCGGTCGACATCGCCGGCCCGGATGCCGATGCCTTTCGCTTCGCCGACTACCGCGACATCTTCGCCGAGTGCCGGCGAGCCGGCCTCGGCGTGACCGTGCACGCCGGCGAGGTGGGCGGGCCCGAGGAGGTGCAGGAGGCGGTCGAGGCGCTCGAGCCCGACCGCATCGGCCACGGCGTCAAGAGCGCCCGCGACCGCCGGGTGATGGGCCTGCTGCGCGAGCGCGGTGTGGTGCTCGAGGTGTGCCCGTCGTCGAACCTGCAGACCCGCGTGGTCGAGGGCATGGCCGAGGTGCGCCACATCCTGCGGATGTTCCTCGCGGAGGGGGTGGCGTTCACCGTCAGCACGGACGGCCCGGAGATGCTGCGCACGTACCTTCGGGACGAGCTGCACCTCCTGCTCCGTCACGACGTCCTGTCGCTCGACGAAGTGCACGCCGTCGTCGAGACCGGGCGTCGGGCAAGCTTCCTGGACCGCGCTCCGCGCGTCACCGGCACCGCGCCGAGCGGCGACGGGCACGCGTCCATGCGCGTCGGGGTCGCCGGGTAGGCTGATAGACTCGCGGCCGTGTCGTCGATCTGGCGGCCGGTCCGCGAGCGCAACCCGGTCCGCTCACTGATGGTCGTGGTCGCGCATCCGGGCGACGAGTCGTTCGGGTTCGCGGGCGCCATCCTCTCGGCCGTCGCCGACGGCGCCTACGTCG
>DATADA010000059.1:0-12764 GCA_036258775.1 Candidatus Limnocylindria bacterium
GCGCATCGCGCACAAGCCTAGAGCGGCCGGCGGGGCGGGCGCGCCGCCAGCCGCCCGGGCGGTGAGAAGATGGGTGCGGGCGCTCGCGGTGCCGCCCTCGTCGGCTCCGAACGGGGCCGGCGCTCGCCGTCACGCCCCGAGGAGGACCCCATGCTGAGCGGATTCCGCGACTTCATCGCCCGCGGCAACGTCATCGACCTCGCGGTCGCCGTCGTGATCGGCGCGGCCTTCGGCGCGCTCGTCACGTCGTTCACGACCGACATCCTGACGCCACTGCTCGGGCTCGTCGGCGTGCCGGATTTCAGGGAGCTCAGCTTCACCACCCCGGGCGGCGCGGTGGTGAGCTACGGCAACTTCCTGAACGCGCTGATCAGCTTCCTGCTCATCGCCGCCGCGATCTACTTCTTCGTGGTGGCGCCGCTCAACGCGCTGGAGGCGCGCCGGCAGCGCGGGCGGGAGGAGACCCCGACCACGAAGACCTGCCCGGAGTGCGCCTCGGAGATCGCCGCCACCGCCCGCCGCTGCCCGATGTGCACGCAGCCACAGCCGGCGACCTGACGATGCCCGATGCGGACCGACCAGGCTGGCTGCCCGAGGTGCGCCGGCGCGCCGAGGAGCGGTACGACACTCTGCACGCGGCGACCTAGGACGAGCGCGACGCGCCGATCACCCCGACGCACCGCCGCTTCGTGGAGCGCGTCATCCAGCGCTGCCCGCCCGGCGGCACGATCCCAGATCCTGGAACGAAACGGCCCGCGGCAGCCTTCCGGGGCTGGAAGGACGAAGACCGGCCTGCGCGGCCGGTCTTCACCCGTCGCCCACTGACGCTCAGCGGCCGAACAGTGCAAGAACGGGAGGATCAGACCTCCTTGTACTCGCCCTCGATCGTCTCGCCCTCCTCCTCGCCGGTGCCGGTGGCGGCGCCGTCGCCCGTGGCCTGCCCGCCATCGGGCCCGGCCGCCGCACCGGTCGCCTCGTAGGCCCGCGTGCCGACCCGCTGCATGACCTCCATCAGCGACTGCCGCGCCGAGTTGATGGCGCCGACGTCGGTGCCCTTCAGCGCCTCGCGCGTCGCCTCGATCCTCGACTGCAGCTCGGCCTTCTCCTCGGAGGAGAGCTTGTCGTCGAGGTCCTTGGCCAGGCGCTCCGCCTGATAGGCCAGCGTGTCGGCCTCGTTGCGCGCCTCCGCCTCCTCGCGCCGGCGGCGGTCCTCCTCGGCGTGCGACGCCGCCTCGGTCACCATCCGGTCGACGTCCTCCTTGGAGAGCATCGAGGAGGCCGTGATGGCCACCTTCTGCTCCTTGTTCGTGGCCTTGTCCTTGGCGGTCACGTTGAGGATGCCATTGGCGTCGATGTCGAAGGTGACCTCGATCTGCGGGACGCCGCGAGGCGCCGGTGGGATGCCGTCGAGCCGGAAGGTCGCCAGCTTCTTATTGTCGGCGGCCATCTCGCGCTCGCCCTGGAGCACGACGATGTCGACCGACGGCTGGTTGTCCGAGGCCGTCGAGAAGATCTGGGTGTGCGACGTCGGGATGGTCGTGTTGCGGTTGATCATCTTCGTCGCCACCCCGCCCAGCGTCTCGATGCCGAGGCTCAGCGGCGTCACGTCGAGCAGCAGGACGTCCTTCACCTCGCCGCCCAGCACCCCCGCCTGGATGGCGGCGCCGATGGCGACCACCTCGTCGGGATTGACGCCCTTGTGCGGCTCCTTGCCATTGAACATGCGCTTGACCGCCTCGATGACGGCCGGCATGCGGGTCTGGCCCCCGACGAGGATCACCTCGTCGATGTCGCCCGGCTTGAGATTCGCGTCGGCGAGCGCCTGCCGCACAGGTCCCTCCGTCTTGCGGATCAGATCCGCGACGAGATCCTCGAGCTTGGCCCGCGTCAGAGTCATGACGAGGTGCTTCGGTCCGGTCGCCGGGTCGCCGCTGATGAACGGCAGGTTGATCTCGCTGCTCGTCGTCGACGACAGCTCGATCTTCGCCTTCTCGGCCGCCTCCTTGAGCCGCTGCAGCGCGATCCGGTCCTTCGAGAGGTCGATCCCCTCGGCCTTGCGGAACTCCTCGATCAGCCACTCGATGACCCGCTGGTCGAAGTCGTCCCCGCCGAGGTGGGTGTCGCCGTTCGTGCTGCGCACCTCGAAGACGCCCTCGGACAGCTCGAGGATGCTGATGTCGAAGGTGCCGCCGCCCAGGTCGTAGACGGCGATCTTCTCCTCCTTCTTGCTGTCGAGGCCGTAGGCCAGTGCCGACGCGGTCGGCTCGTTCACGATGCGCTTGACCTCGAGACCGGCGATCCGGCCGGAGTCCTTGGTCGCCTGGCGCTGCGTGTCGTCGAAGTAGGCCGGGACGGTGATGACCGCCTCGGTCACCTTCTCGCCGAGGAACGCCTCCGCATCGGCCTTGAGCTTCTGGAGGATCATCGCGCTGATCTCGGGCGGCGTGAACGTCTTGCCGTTGCCGAGCTTGACGACGACGCCGTCGCTCTTGGGGTCCTTCTCGACCGCGTACGGCACGATCCCCTTGCTGCGCTGCACCTCCGGGTCGTCCCAGCGCCGACCCATGAAGCGCTTGATGCTGAAGATCGTGTTCTCGGGGTTCGTGATCGCCTGGCGCTTGGCCACCTGACCGACCAGGCGCTCGCCCGTCTTCGTGAAGGCGACGGCCGACGGGGTGATGCGCGAGCCCTCGGCGTTCGTGATCACCTGTGGCTCGCCGCCCTCCATGACGGCCACCACGGAGTTGGTGGTGCCCAGGTCGATACCGATGATCTTGCCCATGGTCCTTACCTTTCCTCGGATTCGGCCGCGGCCGCAGCCGGCTGGCCCTCCCCGCCACCGGCGGGATTCTTGGCGACGCGCACGAGCGCCGGGCGGATGACCCGGTCGTGCAGCCGGTAGCCGCGCTGCAGCTCGCCGATCACCTGGTTGTCGGGGTACTCCCTCGTCTCCTCGTGGACGACCGCCTCGTGGAGATGCGGGTCGAACGGCCGCCCGAGCGCGTCGATCGGGGTCACTCCCTCGCCGTCGAGCACGCCGCGCAGCTTGCGCTCCACCAGCCGGACGCCCTCGACCCACGCGTCGTGGACCTCGGGCGGCACGGCGTCGAGCGCGCGATCGAAGTCGTCGAGCACGGCGAGGAGCTTCGTGATGAGCAGCGCGTTCGACATGAGCGCCGCCGCGCCGCGCTCCTCCTCCGTGCGCCTGCGGTAGTTCGAGAAGTCGGCGGCGGACCGCTGCCACTTGCGCAGGTTGTCCTCCGCCTGCTCGCGCGCCGCAGCGAGCTCACGCTCGAGCGCCTGGGCGCGCTCCAGCAGCTCCGACCGGGTCGGGGTCTTGATCTGCTCGGCGCGCTCCTCGGCGCGCGTCTTCGGCCGGGAGCCGTCGCCGCGTCCGTCGGAGCGTCCGTCTGTGCGTCTGTCTGCGTTCGTCATTGCGTCTCGCCGTACTGGCTGTCGATCAGCTCGTTCATGAGGCCCGCCAGGTAGCGGACCGTGGGGATGGCACGGGGATAGGGCATTCGCGTCGGGCCGAGCACGCCGAGCAGGCCGAGTGCCCGCTCGGGCGCCCCGTAGGGCGCGAATACCAGGCTCACCTCCCGCATGGCGTCGTTCGGGTTCTCGTGGCCGATGATGACGTGCACCCCGCCGCGCCGCGTCACCAGCGGCAGCAGCTGCGCGATGAACTCGCTGCGCTGCAGCGTCTCGAGGATCGCGCGCAGGTTCGAGCCGCGCGCGAACTCCGGCTGTTCGAGGACGTTCACGATGCCGTCGGTGAAGACGTCCTCGATCGTCACCCGGTCCTCGGCCTCGAGGAGCGCCGCGACGGCGGCCGCGACGTGAGCCGCCAGCGGCGGCAGCCTCGGGACCCGTCGGCGGACCTGCGGCGCCGACAGGCCGGTCAGCTCGGCATTCAGCACCGAGGCGGCCGCGTCGAGCTGGACCTGGTCGATCGCCACGCCGCCGCCCGCACGCTCCAGCGCGACCGGCTCGAGCCGCCGATGGACGACGTTGCCGTCGGCAAGCACCAGCACCACCAGCCGCGAGCGGTCCGCGAGGTCGACGAGCTGAAGATGCCCGTAGCGGGCGCGCCGCGCGCGGGCCGCAGTCACCACCGCCGCGTTCCGGGTCGAGGCCGCCAGGATCGAGGCAGCCAGCCGCAGCCACTCGTCGCTCGTCAGCTCGACCTGGCTGAACTGGTGCCGGATCCTGAGCCGATCGGCCTCCTCGACGTCGGCCTCGCGCATGAGCGCCTCGACGTACACCCGGTAGCCGAGGTCCGACGGGACGCGCCCCGCGCTGGTGTGCGGATGCGTCAGTAGCCCGAGTGCCTCGAGCTCCGCCATCGTCCCGCGGATGGTCGCCGGCGACACGCCGAGCCCGTGCCTGGCGAGGAGCGCCTTCGAGCCGACCGGCGTGGCGGTATGCACGTAGTCCTCGACCACGGCGCGCAGGACGGCACGCTGACGATCGTTGAGGTCGATGGCGACGCGCTGCGTCGCCCGATCGGCAGCCAACTCGTCCCTCCGGATCTCCCCTCTTGAGCCTGCTGCTCCGTGAAGAATCGTCGCTGTCCCACCCGTTAGCACTCTCGGTGGCAGAGTGCCAACCGACGCCGGGCATGGTACGCCGCAGGCCGCAGGCTGTCAACGCGCCGCGGCGGGCCCCGACGCCCGTGCCCAAGGTCCGCGCAGGTTCGTGGCCGGGCTCAATCGGGCGCGAAGGCGGCCAGCGCCTCGTTCGCGAGGAGCCGGCCACGGCGCGAGAGGCGCATGCGGCCGGCGTCGAGGTCGAGCAGTCCCTTCGCGCCGCCCTCGGCCACGGCCACGCCATAGCGCGCGAGCAGATCGTCGCCGAACTCCGCCGCGAAGCGCCGCCTGTCGAGGCCGTCGATCAGCCGCAGGCCGAGGGCGACCGCTTCGAACTCCCGCTCGGCATCGTCCAGCCGCTCGCTGCCGCCCAGCGCCCGCTCTCCGGCGGCAGTGCGCTCCAGGTACTCGTCGAGGTCGCGGGCGTTCCACGACCGGCATGAATGCCCGTCGTACGAGTGCGCGCCGGCGCCGATCCCGGTGTACGGGCGCCTCAGCCAATAGGCGGCGTTGTGCCGCGCCTCGTGGCCGCGACGGGCCCACGAGCTCAGCTCGTAGTGGCGGTACCCGGCCGCCGCGAGCATCTCCTCGGCCAGGCGGTACTGGTCGGCGGCGAGCGCGTCGTCCTGCCGGCGCGCGAGGCGGCGTCGCCAGCGCAGCGCACCGCGCCGGGGAGGCGCGGCCCAGTCGTCGGGGCTCAGGGCCAACTGCAGGGCGTAGAGGCTGACGTGGTCGGGCGCCAGCGCGATGGCGGCCGCCAGCCCGATCCGCCAGTCGTCGAGCGACTGGCCCGGCACGGCGTAGATGAGGTCGAGGCTGACGCTGTCGAATCCCGCCAGGCGCGCCGCCCGGTACGTCTCTCGGACCTCCGCCGCGGTGTGCCCGCGGGCCAGCGTCCGAAGCTCCGCATCGCGCAGCGACTGCGCGCCGAGGCTGACCCGGGTGACGCCGGCACGTCGCAGGCCCGACCAGTCGGGGCGTTCCCGCGCGCTCGGGTTCGCTTCGAGGCTGACCTCGGTCAGCGCCGTCCGGCCGCCCCATCGGGACCGTGCCGCGTCGACCAGCCGCGCCACGGCGGCCGCGGGCAACAGCGACGGCGTCCCGCCACCGAAGTAGATGGTGGCGAGGGTGCCGGGCGCCGGCCGCAGCGCGAGCTCGGCGAGGAGCGCCGCGACGTAGCGAGGGATGTCGGCGCGGCGCCCGCCGACGGTCACGAAGTCGCAGTAGGCGCACACCAGGCGGCAGAACGGGACGTGGACGTAGAGATGGTGGCTGCCGGCCGGGAGCCACGCGTCGGGCGGCGCGGCGACGTCCTGCCCGCCCATCGGCCTCAGATCGGTCGCTGCCGCAGCCGTCCCCCGGCGAAGGCGAAGATCGCCGTGATCACCGCGAAGTGGCCGACCATCGCCGGTACGACCGAGCCGGTCGTCACGGTGGCCAGCCCGGCGGCGTAGCCGAGGATGACCGAGCCCGCCAGGAAGTACCAGTCGCGGTCGCGCCACAGCCGCCGGTGGGCGAGCCCGTACAGCAGCGCCTGGACGAGGAGCGCCAGCCCGGTCGACAGGCCGGCGAAGAGGAGCATGCCGAGGACGATCGAGCGGAACTGGATCTCGTCGGCGATGGCGCTCGCCGCCGCACCGAGGATCCGCGAGGGAAGCAGCGCCGCCGGGAGCGGGAGCAGGCCGCCGTAGCGCAGGAAGGCGAGAGCGATGCCGTTCGCGACGGCCACGATCGCGAACAGGACCATGATCGACAGCGACTGCTCGGGATCGCCTCCGGTCAGGAACAGCTGGGCGCGGCCCGACGGCAGGATCAGCACGATGCCGACCGCGAACAGGATGACGAGGGCGTAGTAGCTGACCGGGCCGAGCCACGGCGTCCGGTAGCGGAAGTAGTCCGATCTCATGATCCGGTCCGAGTCGAACCGGAGCAGGACGAGGAAGATCGTCATGCCGACGGCGATGGCGAGGCGCAGGGAGTCGCCGAACTCGCCGAGCGCTTCCATCAGCCCGCCTCGCTCTCCATCCGCAGCACCGCCAGGAAGGCCTCCTGCGGGATCTCGACCGATCCGACACGCTTCATCCGCTGCTTGCCCGCCTTCTGCTTCTCGAGCAGCTTTCGCTTGCGCGTCACGTCACCGCCGTAGCACTTGGCGAGGACGTTCTTGCGCATGGCGCGGATCGTCTCGCGCGCGATGATATGCGAGCCGATCGCCGCCTGGACCGGCACCTCGAACATCTGCCGCGGGATCAGCTCGCGCAGGCGATCGACCAGCGCGCGGCCGCGCGCCTGCGCATGGGAGCGGTGGACGATGAGGCTCAGCGCGTCGACCGGCTCGCCGTTGACGAGGACGTCGAGCTTGACCAGCTCGCCCGGTCGGTACCCGATCACCTCGTAGTCCAGGCTCGCGTAGCCGGAGGACCGGCTCTTGAGCTGGTCGTAGAAGTCGACGATCAGCTCGGCCAGCGGAATCTCGAAGTGGAGGTCGACCCGCGACGGGTCGAGATAGTCCATCGTCCGCAGCGAGCCCCGCCGCGTGGTGGCGAGCTCCATGATCGGTCCGATGTAGGCGGTCGGGGTGATCACCTGGGCCTCGACCCACGGCTCGCTGATCTCCTCGATCTCTCCCGCGGACGGCATCTGAGCGGGGTTGTCGATCGTCAGCTCCTCGCCGCGCTGACGGCGGACCCGGTACTCCACCGAGGGTGCCGAGGCGATCAGCTCGAGGGCGAACTCGCGCTCCAGCCGCTCCTGGACGATCTCCATGTGAAGCAGGCCCAGGAAGCCACAGCGGAAGCCGAAGCCGAGCGCCGCCGAGGACTCCGGCTCGTAGACGAAGCTCGCGTCGTTGAGATGGAGCCGGTCGAGGGCGTCGCGCAGGAGCGGGTAGTCGTCGCCGCGCACCGGGTAGATGCCGGCGAAGACGAGCGGCAGCACGTCGCGGTAGCCGGGGAGCGGCTCGGCGGCGGGACGACGAACGCTCGTGAGGGTGTCGCCGACCTTCGCCTGCCGGATCTCCTTGAGGCCGGTCGCCACGTAGCCGACCTCGCCGGCGCGCAGCGGGCTCGCCGGCGTCGGCGAGGGGCGGAAGTAGCCGAGCTCCAGGATGTCGCTGTCCGCCCGCGACGCCATGAAGCGGATGCGCTCGTGGTCGTGCAGCGCCCCGTTGACGAGGCGCACGTAGGCGACGACTCCCTTGTACGGGTCGTAGTGGCTGTCGAACACCAGCGCCTGGAGCTCGGCACCCGGGTCGCCCGGCGGCGGCGGGATGCGGCCCACGATCGCCTCGAGGATCTCGCCGATCCCGGTCCCCTCCTTGGCGCTGGCCAGGATCGCGTCCTCGCGCGGCAGCGCGAGCGCCTCCTCCAGCTCGTCGAGCACCCGGGCCGGGTCCGCGGCCGGCAGGTCGATCTTGTTGACGACCGGGATGATCGTCAGGCCCTCGCGGATGGCGAGATGCGCGTTCGCCAGCGTCTGGGCCTCGACCCCCTGGCTCGCGTCGACGACCAGGATCGCGCCCTCGCAGGCCTGCAGCGACCGGCTCACCTCGTAGCTGAAGTCGACGTGACCCGGCGTGTCGATCAGGTTGAGGGCGTACGTCGCGCCGTCGGGAGCGCGGTGGTGGAGGCGGACTGCCCGTGCCTTGATGGTGATCCCCTTCTCGCGCTCCAGCTCCATGCTGTCGAGCACCTGGCTCGTCATCTGGCGCGGGTCGAGCGTGTGCGTCGCCTCGAGCAGCCGATCGGCAAGCGTGCTCTTGCCGTGGTCGATGTGCGCGACGATGCTGAAGTTGCGCACGCGCGCCTGGGGGATCACCGCGCGTGAGTCTATCGGAGCGAGGCCCGAACCACCGTCCGGCGCAGGGCCGCGGCGCGGGACGGCGTCAGCCGGGGTTGACCAGCGTCACCCCGTTGACCACGCCGTAGTGACTGAAGAAGGTGTCGGCGTGGATCACCGCACCCGAGGCGTCGGTCACCGTGCGGGTCACCGTGGCGTCGAAGCCGTCGTGCGGCCACTCGACCCGCTGCGCCGTACCGACGGGAAGGCTCGGGTCGACCTCGGTCACGTCACTCGCCTTCGTGTGGTTGCTCGTGACCGGCTCCGAGATGACGACCTGGCGGCCGCTCGGGACGCTCCACAGGTCGAACCGCACCCAGCCCGGGGCGCCCGAGCCGCGGATCACGATCGGGTGCTCCGTGTCGTTGCGGAAGGACAGCGTCTGGGTGTAGGTGCCATCGGTGTAGACCGTCGCGTCCAGCCCGACCGGGTAGCGGTCGATGTAGTAGTAGTGGTTGGCCCGGTCGCCGATCTCAAGCCCGTAGCGCAGCGCCGCGTTGAAGAGGGTCGTCGACGTCGAGCAGATGCCGCCGCCGATCGCCGTCCCGAAGCTGCGACCGCCGATGATCACGCCGCCGTAGCCGTAGCCGCGCTCCTCGGTGACCGGGCCGATGCTCGACCAGAACTCGAACCACTCCCCGGGGGCCAGGACGCGCCCGTCGATGTCGCGCGCCGGGATGGTGATGTTGGCGCCGCCATTGTTGCCCTCGCCCGGCGGGTAGTACGTCGTCCAGGAGCTGACCATCTCCATCTTCGGCAGCGCCGCCTCGGCCTCCGCGGTCGTGAGCGCCGGCTGGGTCACCTGCACCGCCATGGCCGCGCTCGGGACCGACGCGCCGCCGGCGCGCTGCGCGAGCGCCCTGCGTGCCGCCTCGAAAGTGGCGGCGACGTCGACCTGGAGCCCCGTCTCGCCGGGGACGACTCCGCCCAGTCCCGCGCCGTCGAGCGAGAAGCTCGCGTTGCGCGGCTCGCGGTTCACTTCCTTGGCCAGCGCCGCGACCGCTGCCTCGAGCTTCGCCTCGTCGAGCACCGCGGCGCGCCCGCCGTCCGCGGTCACCTCGAAGCTGATCCACGACGCGAGGGCGGCGCGCTCGATCGTGTGGCGCTCGGCCTCGGTGCCCTCCCCCACCACGAGCACGAGGTCCTCCGCCACCGCGTTCGCCTGCCGAGCGGCGCGGGCCGCCTCCTCGCCGGTGAGGGCGGGCTCGACCACCTCAGGCTCCAGCGACAGCTCCTGATCGCCCGCATGGCCAGCCGCCAGGGCGCCGGCCACCCGCTCGCTCACGTCCCGAGCGTCGAGGCGCAGCCCGTCGACCGAATCGCTGGCGGTGAACATGCCGCCCTCGCCATCGATCGTCGCCTCCACCGGATCGCGCGACGCGGCGGCCGCGACCTCCGCCGCGATGCGGTCGACGGCCTCAGCGTCGAAGGCGTGCAGCTCGACGGGGAGCGGTGTCGGGCTGGCCAGCATGCGGAGCCGCGCCAGGCCGGCATCCAGCGGACCGCCGCTGCGGCCGGCAGCGAGGGCGGCGTCCACCATCCGGTCGACCTCGTAGCGGCGTCCGACGTCCGTGTACGGGACCGCGCGCTCGCTCTCCCCGACCCGGATCACCAGCTGACCCGCTGTCGGCGGCGGCAGCTGTGCCTCGAGGCGGGCCGCGGCCTGGGCGCGGCTCAGGCCGGCGACGGGCACGCCGCCGACGACCACGCCGGGCAGCACCCGGTCACGGTGCGCGAGGAGCACGGCCACGGACGCCGCGACGAGGAGGAGGACACCGAGCAGCAGGGTGCCGAGCAGTCCGATCGAGAAGCCCCGCCAGAACGGCGGTGCCAGGTGCGGACCGGCGAGACGCCGCGGCAGGGCGATGGAGGTCACGGGCGTGCTCCGTGGACGTGACCGAAGAGACGGCCGTGGCGGCGCTCGCGTTGCACGCGGCATGCCGCGCCGAGGACGATCATCGTTGCCGGCGAAGTCGGCCGGTCTTCCTCCCCTTCGTCGGATCAGAGCGGCGGACGGTCGCGCTGACCGTCCGTTCGGCCGGCATTCTGCCCGCTCGCGGCTCGCCTGTCGAGTCCGCCTCGGCTATACTCACGGGCCCGATGCGCTGTCCCCGGCGCGTCGCTTCGCGTCAGACGCGAGTCGAAGCAGCAAGCACCGAGGAGCACGTGGCAAGGAAGGCTCGTACCTGGAAGGGCGCTCGCACGCCCTCCGCCCTGAAGCGCGTCCGGCAGGCGCTGCGCCGTCGCGAGGTCAACCGCCGCACGCGCAGCACCGCCAGGACGCTCGTCCAGCGGGCGTCGAGCATCGCGCTGGGGCGCGCCGAGGGCGACGGGCCGGAGGCGGTCGCCGCCGCCATCAGCGCGCTCGACAAGGCCGCCGAGAAGGGCATCCTGCACCCGAACAACGCGGCACGCCGCAAGAGCCGCCTGATGGCCAAGGTGAACGCGGCGCACCTCCTCGACCAGGTGGCGGCGGCGCCGGCGACCACGGCGAAGCGAGCCACCACGGCCAGCAAGACGGCGCAGCGCAAGAAGGTCGCGGCCGCCAAGGCCGCAAAGGCAGCCTCCGCGCGCGCCGCCGATCGGCCGCGCACCGCCGCCGGCAAGGCGAAGGTGGCCGTTACCCGCGCCACGCGCGAATCGGCGGCGCAGCGCCGCCGAAAGCCCGAGGGCGAGGACGGCTCGGCCGGCTGACGCCGCCGGCGGCGCCGGAACGGCACAGCGCCGCGGCGGCGGACGCGTCGCCCAGGTCAACGTCTCGCCGCGCGGCCTTCCGAAGCTGCCGATCCCCGGTGCGCGCGTCCGCAGGCTCGGGCTGGAGGGCGACGGGCACAGCGTGCCGGCGCCCGCGCATGGTGGCGAGGACAGGGCGGTCAGCCTCTACTCGCTGGAGTCGATCTCACGCGTGGCGCGCGACGGCCACACTGCTTTTCCCGGTGCGTACGGCGAGAACCTGACGCTCGCCGGCATCGAGATGGGCGACCTAAGAGTTGGCGACCACCTGCTCGTCGGCGAGGAGCTGGTGCTCGAGCTGACCGGCCGCGCCGAGCCGTGCCAGACGATCGCCCACTGGTTCGTCGGTCGCCGGATCGCGCGGATCGGCAGCCGGCAGCATCCCGAGGACGCGCGCTGGTACGCCCGCGTCATCCGCGAGGGTTACGTCCGCCCCGGCGACGGAGTCGAGCACCGGCCCACCTGACGCGCCGTCGGCCCGGCCCGGCCGGCGAGGCGACGTCCGCGGTGGGCGGCCGGACGGCGCTGTGCCGTGGCGGCGACCAGAAGACCAGCACCCGGAGGTCTTCGTCGACGTCGTGGAAGCGGTGGTCGACGCCGGCGGCCACGTACACGAGCGAGCCCGGCCCTACCGCGCGGTCGTCGTCCGCGACGCGCAGGCGAGCCCGCCCGGCCGCGACGAAGTAGACCTCGTCCTCGGCGTGCGGGTCCTGGTCGTCGACCGAGCCGGCGGGCCAGTAGGCGACCGTCATGCTCAGCGTGCCGCTCGGCGCGCGGAAGAACTCGGCGAAGTCGTGGCGGGTCGTGTCGAGCCGAGCGACCAGGTCGTCGAGCCGGAAGGCGTCGGCCACCGGATCAGGCGCGCCGGCGCAGCGCGGCGAACGCGGATGCGCCGGCGTACTCCGCCGCCTCGCCGAGCTCCTCCTCGATCCGCAGCAGCCGGTTGTACTTCGCGACGCGCTCCGAGCGGCTGATCGAGCCGGTCTTGATCTGGCCGGCGTTGGTCGCGACTGCCAGGTCGGCGATGGTCGTGTCCTCGGTCTCGCCGGAGCGATGGCTGATGATCGCCGCCCATCCGGCGCGCTGCGCCATGCCGACCGCGGCCAGCGTCTCGCTCAGCGTCCCGATCTGGTTCAGCTTGACGAGGATCGCGTTGCCGCACCCCTCGCGAATCCCCCGCCCGAGCCGCTCGGTGTTCGTCACGAACAGGTCGTCGCCGACGACCTGCAGCGTCGCGCCGAGCCGCTCGGTGAGCTCACGCCATCCGCCCCAGTCGTCCTCGGCTAGGCCGTCCTCGAGGCTGACGATCGGGTAGCGCGCCGACCAGTCCGCCCAGAACGCGATCAGCTCGTCGGTCGACAGGCTCCGCCCCTCACGCGGGAGCGCGTACCGACCGTCGTCCCACAGCTCGGTGGTCGCCGGGTCGAGCGCGATGGCGACCTGCTCGCCGGGCGCAAAGCCGGCCCGCTCGATGGCCTCCAGCACGAGCGCGACGGCCGCCTCGTTGCTCTCGAGGCTCGGGGCGTAGCCGCCCTCGTCTCCGACCGTCGTGGCGAACCCACGCTCGTGGAGGAGGCCCCCGAGCGCGTGGAAGATCTCGGCCGC
>DATADA010000060.1:0-11589 GCA_036258775.1 Candidatus Limnocylindria bacterium
TCCCCATACGCCCCTCAAACGTACGCGTATACCAATTCCGCCACCTGGGCACTGGTACCGAGGGAGGGACTTGAACCCACACGGCCTTGCGGCCACTAGGTCCTGAACCTAGCGCGTCTACCGATTCCGCCACCTCGGCGCGCTCGCCGGGCACGCGGCCCGGCTGAGGGACGACGATGATACCACGCGGTCGGGACCCGCCCCCGACGCTCGCCTAGATCGCGCCGGTCTGCGGCAGCAGGTTCAGCAGGCTGAAGGCGACGAACAGCACCGCCAGCACGATCGTCATCCGGAACAGCGTCCGCTCGATGCCGCGCCGGCTCCGGTAGGCGGTGATCTCGCCGCCGAAGGCGCCGCCCAGGCCGGTGCCGCGCTGCTGGAGCAGGATCGCGACGATCAGCGCGACGGCCAGGATCAGCTGGGCGACGATGAGCGGGGTCTGCATCGGCCGGCGAGTCTACCACCCACCGTTGGGCGCGTCCGGGGAGCGGACCAGGTTCGTCCCGGTCATCTCCGTCCCGGGGGCGATCCCGAGCAATCCGCACACCGTCGGCGCCACGTCCGCCAGGCGGCCGTCGTGGAGCCGCGCCTCGCGGTGGCGGGGATCGATGAGGACGATCGGCACCGGGTTGGTGGTGTGCTTCGTCTGCGGCGCGCCCGCGTCGTCGCGCATCTCCTCGATGTTGCCGTGATCGGCGGTGACGATCAGCGCCCCACCGACCGCCAGGGTGGCGTCCGCCACGCGCCCCAGGCAGACGTCGATCACCTCCGCCGCGCGCACCGCCGCCTCCCACACGCCGGTGTGCCCGACCATGTCCGCGTTCGCGTAGTTGACGATCACGAAGTCATGGGCCCGCTCGACGATCGCCGCCACGAGGCGGTCGGTGATCGGGATGGCGCTCATCTCCGGCGCCAGGTCGTACGTGGCCACAGCGCGGTTCGAGGGGATGAGGACCCGCTCCTCACCGGTCAACTCCTCCTCGAGCCCGCCGTTGAAGAAGTAGGTGACGTGCGCGTACTTCTCCGTCTCGGCGATGTGCAGCTGGCGCATCGCGAGGCGGGAGAGGTAGTGGGCCAGCGAGTCGACGGTGGGCGGCGGGAAGGCGACGGGGACGGGAAGCTCGTCGGGCGCCTGGTACTCGGTGAGGGTGCTGACCGACAGGTCGCGCGGCGTGCGGCCGCGGTCGAAGTCGGTGAACTCTGACAGCGCAAGCGCGCGGGTCAGCTGGCGGGCTCGGTCCGCGCGGAAGTTCAGGTGGACGACGGCGTCTCCATCGGCGACGGTGGCGCCGCCCGCCACGATCGTCGGCTCGATGAACTCGTCGGACTGGCCGCGAGCATAGGCGTCGCAGACGGCCGCCACCGGGCTGGAGGTCCGGAGGCCGATGCCGTGCACGATGGCGTCCCACGCGCGCCTCGTGCGCTCCCAGCGGCGATCGCGGTCCATGGCGAAGTAGCGGCCGGTGACCGTCGCGATCGTCGCCCGCCCGCTGAGCCGCTCGTCGAGGGCGGCGATGTACCCGTCGGCCGAGCGCGGCGGCGTGTCCCGCCCGTCGGTGAACGCGTGGAGCAGCACGCGCCCGGCCGGAAGCCCCGAGCGATGCGCCAGCTCCGCCATGGCCACGAGGTGCTCGTCGACCGCGTGCACCCCACCGGGTCCGATCAGCCCGAGCAGGTGGAGCCGGCTGCCGCGCTCCGCGGCGTGACGGCAGGCGCCGGCCAGGACGGAGTTGTCGAAGAACGTGCCGTCGGCGATGGCGGCATTGATGCGCGGCAGGTCCTGGAGCACCGGGAAGCCGGCGCCCAGGTTGAGGTGGCCGACCTCGCTGTTGCCCATCTGGCCGGCGGGCAGCCCGACTGCCTCGCCCGACGCCTCCAGCGCGGCGTTCGGCCACTCCGCCAGGAGTGCCCGCCAGCGCGGCATGTCCGCGGCGAGCAGCGCATTGCGTCGCGGATCAGCGTTCAGCCCGAAGCCGTCGAGCACGCACAGCACCAGCGGGCGCGGCCGGGAGGTCGGGCGGTCCGCCGTGCCCTCTCCGGGCATCACGCGGCCTGCGCGGCGGCCGCGCGGATGATGCCGGCGAAGCCGATCGGGTCGAGGGACGCGCCGCCGACGAGCGCGCCGTCGACGTCGGGCTGACCGATCAGCTCGCCGGCGTTCTCGGCGGTGACGCTACCGCCGTAGAGGATCCGCGTGTCGTCCGCGCACGCCGGATCCGCCTCGCGCAGGATCTCCCGGATGGCGGCCGCGGCGGCCTGCGCGTCGGACGGCGTGGCCGCCTCCCCGGTGCCGATCGCCCAGACCGGCTCGTAGGCGAGCACCAGGCCGCTCCCGACGATCGCCGGGAGGAGGCCGATGGCGATCCGCGCCTGATGCTCGATGACCGCGTGCGTCGTGCCGGCGCGGCGCTCCTCGTGCCGCTCCCCGATCGCGGCGATCGGGGCGAGGCCGTGATGCACCGCGCTCGCCACCTTGCGCGCCACCTTCTCGTCGGTCTCGGCGTCGTGCTCCCGGCGCTCGGAGTGCCCGATGATCACGTACTCGGCGAGCCCGGCCAGCATGAGCGGGCTCGTCTCCCCGGTGAACGGCCCGCGATCCTCCCAGTGCATCGTCTGTGCGCCGAGCGTCAGTCGTCCTCCCAGCGCGCGCGAGAGCGGCTCGAGCCAGACCGTCGGCGGGCATGCCACCACCTCGACGCCGGGCGTGGCGGCCGCCGCATCGGCGACCGCCTCGGCCAGCGCGCGCGCGTCCGCATGACTCCCGGGATTCATCTTCCAGTTCCCGGCGATCAGCGGCCTGCGCATACCGCGCTCCGCCCGCGTTGTCGCGGTCGCCTCGGGTACGCCGCACGCGCGGCATCCCCCTCCGCGTCGGCGAGCTCGACGAGGCGCCGCAGCCGATGGTTCATGGCCGAGCGGGTGGCACCGATCGATGCGGCAAGCGTGTCGAGGTCGGCGTCCGGATGGCGCCGCCGGGCGTTCGCCGCTTCCCGGAGCGCGTACGGCAGGCGGTCGAGGACGCCATCGGCCTCGAGGCGCTCGACCGCCCGCAGCTGGCGGTCCGCGGCGCGCACGGTACGAGCCAGGTTCGCCTCCTCGGCATTGAGCAGCCGGTTCAGCCGGTTGCGGACGTCCCGGCCGACACGATCCGCCTCCCATTCGAGCAGCCCACGGCTCGCGCCGGCGAGCCGGAGCAGGCCGGCGATCTCCTCGCGTCCCTTCAGGTACACCACGTGGCGGCCCCGACGCTCGAGCGACGCGCTGTGCAGCCCCTCGTCGGCGAGGCGCCGTCGCAGCTCGTCCGCCCGCGGGGAGTCGGCGAACACGAACTCGACATGTGGCCCGCTCGAGGCGAGTGAGACCGAGCCGGACGCCAGCAGCACGCCGCGCATCCAGGCGCGCCGGTCGCACGCGCGCGCCCCGTCCCAGCTCCATCGTCGGAGGGCTGGGTCGTCGACCCGGACGCGGAGGTGGTGACGCTCCCCGGGAAGGTGCCGCTCCCCCGACAGGTGACGCGCCGACAGCAGCGGCGACCCGACCGTCACCCGGAGCGACCCGGCAAGATGGACCGCGGTCCGCGCGGTGGCGTGGTCGAGGGTGCGCAGCTCGCCGTCCGTCCCGGCGGCATGGAGCAGGCCGGCGAGCTCCGCCCGGCGGCAGCAGGCCCGGGCGGGCTGGATCCGTGCGAGCTCGGCCTTGATCTCGCCGGCGAGCAGCATCGGCCCCTAGCCGGCGCTCGCCGCGGCGCGGCGTATCCGGCGGGGGCGCTGCCGGTCGATCCGGTCCTCCTGCTGCAGCCGCATCAGCGCGGCGGCGAGGCGGGCGGGGTCGTGCCGCAGCGGGTTGGCATCATCGAGGAGGTTCTCCTCCACCACGACCACGGGCAGCTCCTCGAGCCGCCGCGCGTCGACCGCCACCGGCTCGAAGCCGGCGGGGCCCAGCCGGCGCGGCTGCGGCGCGTGGTTGACCAGCACGTAGTCGACGAACCCGTCGCCCACGTGATCGAACAGCGTCCGCAGGTGCGCCGACGCCGTGAAGCGCTCCGTCTCCCCGGGCTGCGTCGCCACGTTGCAGACGTAGACCCGCAGGCCGGTCGCGGCCGCCACGGCGTCGCGGATGTCGCTGATGAGGAGGTTCGGGAGGACGCTGCTGAAGAGGCTGCCGGGGCCGATGACGATCATGTCGGCCTCGAGGATCCGCTCGAGCGCCTCGGGGTTGGCGCGGACGTCGGCGGGCTCGATGAAGACGCGGTCGATCGGCTCGCCCGCCTCGCTGATCGCCGCCTGGCCGTCGACACGACGGCCGGAGGCGAGGATGGCGGAGAGGCTCAGCGGCACGGTGGTCGCCGGCAGGACCTGCCCGCGGACGGCGAGGACGCGGTTCGACTCGCGGACCGCCTCCTCGAAGTCGCCGGTGACCGCGGTCATGGCGGCGATGAACAGGTTCCCGAAGGCGTGGTCGTCGAGGCCGGAGCCGGACGGGAAGCGGTACTGCATGAGCTGCGTCATGAGCGGCTCGGCGTCGGCCAGCGCCGCGATGCAGTTGCGGATGTCGCCCGGCGGCACGATGCCCAGCTGCTGCCGAAGGCGGCCGCTGCTGCCACCGTCGTCCGCGACGGCTACCACGGCGGTGATGTTGGCGGAGTAGCCCTTCACGCCGCGGAGCAGGGTCGACAGCCCCGTCCCGCCGCCGATGGCGACGATCCGCGGCCCGCGCGACAGGTAGCGCTTGGTGTAGAGCACCTCCATCACGCTGTCCCCGCGCGAGACGAGCGGCGAGACGATGCTGCGCATCAGACCCCAGACGCCGATGCCGGTGATGAGCACGCCGATCCCGCCCAGCAGCGCCGCCCGGACGGGGCGCTCCAGGAAGGCGCCGGTCAGGTAGTAGACGAGCGGTACCTCGTCGAGATCGCCGGTCCGGTACAGGTCGAGCAGGAAGACTGCGCCGCCCAGGCCGAGGGCGACGATGCCGAGGAAGATGAGCACCAGCCAGCGCTTCAGGTGCATGCCCGGGTAGAGCCAGCGCGGGAGCGCCCGTCGCCTCATCCGCGCAGCTCCCGGTGCGTGACCGTCACCGACGCGTCCTCCAGGCCGTCGAGCCGGCGCGCCAGCTCCTCCGCCACGGCGATCGACCGGTGCCGGCCGCCGGTGCAGCCGATCGCCACCGTGAGCCGGCGCTTCCCCTCGGCGCGGAACGCGGGCGCCACGAGCTCGACCAGCTCGGCGACGAGGTCGAGGAAGCGCGCGGCGACCGGCTGGCGCAGGACGTAGTCGCGCACGGCGGCGTCGAGCCCGGACAGCGGCTTCAGATCGGCCTGCCAGTACGGGTTCGCCAGGAAGCGGAGGTCGAAGACCAGGTCGGCCTCGAGCGGGATCCCGTGCTTGAACCCGAACGTGACCAGCTCGATCGAGAGGGCGTCGGCGCCGGGCGGGGTCGGCACGACGGCATGGAGACGCTCCCGCAGGCGGGCGATCGACATCCCGCTGGTGTCGATCACCTCATCGGCGAGGTCTCGTGTCCGCTCCAGGCGGCGGCGCTCCTCGCCGATGCTGACCTGCACGCCGTTGCGCTCCTCGAGCGGGTGGCGGTGACGAGTCTCGCTGAATCGGCTGACGAGCACCGCGTCGCTGGCCTCGAGGTAGATGACGGTCAGCGGCGTGCCTTCGCGCTCCAGCGCCACGCGGGCGCGTCGGATCGCGGTGGCCGGGTCGCCGGAGCGGATGTCGAGCACGAGCGCGGCGCGCCGGTAGCGAGCCGGCTCGTTGCGGCGCAGCTCCAGGAACGACTCGAGCAGTGGGGCCGGCAGGTTATCGACGACCCCATAGCCGGCGTCCTCCAGGACCTTGGACGCCTGGCTCTTGCCGGCGCCCGAGAGCCCGGTCAGGATGACGACGCTCTGGTCGGTGCGCGCAGGAGACTCGGCGGCGGCTCCGCTCGGGGGTGCCGTCGCCGTCGGCTCTGCTGTTCGTGTCACCCGCGCTGCTTCCTGCCTGTGCGACTGCGGCGAGTATAGCCGCGCTCCTGCGCCGATCACGATCCGCCGGCCCTCGCGGCGAGCCCCGTGAGCAGTCCCTCGACGGTCGCTGCGGCGGAGCCCTCCAGCGCTCCGAGGTCGTAGCCGCCCTCGAGCGTCAGCGCGACCCCGGGGAGCCGCAGGCGTGCGGCCAGCTCCCCGAGCAGGACGGCCACCGAGCGGTAGCCGCGCTCGGTGACGGCCAGGTGGGCGAGCGGGTCGTCTCGGTGGGCGTCGTACCCGGCCGAGACGAGGATCGCCTCGGCGCCGAAGGCCTCGACCGCAGGCAGCAGGTCGTCGCGCCAGGCGGCGACGAACTGTTCGTCGCCGCTCCCCGGGGGAAGCGGGCGGTTGTGCTTGGTCCCCGCGGCCGGGCCGGTGCCGGTCTCGTCGCGCGCGCCGGTCCCCGGATAGAGGGGCCAGCCGTGCGTCGAGGTGTAGCAGACGTCCGGGTCGGGGTCGTAGATCTCCTGCGTGCCGTCGCCGTGGTGGACGTCCCAGTCGACGATCGCGATCCTGCTCAGCCCGAGCGCGGCCCGCAGCTCCTCGACGGCGACGGCCACGTTGTTCAGCAGGCAGAACCCGCAGGCGCGGGCCGCGGACGCGTGGTGGCCCGGTGGACGGACCACCGCGAACGCCACCGACGCCTCGCCGCTCGCCGCCGCGCGCCCCGCCTCCAGCGTCGCCCCCGCCGCGAGCCGTGCGGCGGGCATCGACGAGCTTGTCAGGTACGTGTCGGGGTCGAGCCAGCCGCCTCCCCCGCCAGCCAGCCGGTCGAGCTCCGCGACGAACGCCGGGTCGTGCACCCGGGCGACCGCCTCCGCCGACGCGGGCTCCGGCCGCCGCCGGTCGAGCTCTGCGCCGGCACGAGCCGCGCCCGCGACGAGGCCGGCCTCAACGGCCGCCATCCGCTCGGGCCGTTCGGGGTGCCCCGGCGCCGCGTGCCGCAGCATCGCGGGATCGGTGAGGAGGAGGACGCGCGGGCTCACCGGCCGGTCAGCCGCACGACGAGCAGCGCTGCCTCGTAGAGGAGGTACATCACGCTCGACAGGATGATCGGCGAGATGGGGTCGCCGCCGGGGGTCGCCACGATCGCGAAGAGCACGATGGCGAGGATCGCCCAGCGCCGCCCGCGCGCCAGGCGGCGGCGGTCGAGGATGCCGACCCTGGCCAGGCCGATGAGCAGGATCGGGAACTCGAACACGATCCCGAACACGATCATCATCGTGGTGACGAAGCCGACGTATTCCGGCAGCTCGAGCAGGGCCGGCACGCCCTCGATCCGGAAGGAGAGCAGGAACTCGACGGCGTACGGGATGATCGCGTACCCGATGCCGACGCCGGCCGCGAAGAGCAGCAGCGCGACGATCAGCAGCGGCCAGACGACGCGCCGCTCATGTCTCGTCAGCCCGGGTGTCACGAAGCGCCAGACCTGGAACAGGATGACCGGCATGGCGAGCACGATCCCGACGAACCCGGCGAGCTTGAGCCGCACGGCGAAGGCGTCGGTGACCCGCGTCACGATCAGCTCGGCGCCCTCGTCGGGGAGCGGCCGGCGCAGCAGCTCGAGGACCGGCTCGGACAGGAACAGCCCGACCACGGCGCCGAGGACGACGGCGACGACGCTGACGATCAGGCGGCTCCGGAGCTCCTCGAGGTGCTCGAGGAGCGTCATCGTGGCGTCGTCGTCGGGCACGTCGCGGTGGCCGTCCTCCGGTCGGGGTTCGCTGTGCGGGCTCCGCCCGCGTCGGGCAGCGGTCACCCGGTGCCGGGTGGCCGCGTTCCCCGGCTAGCGCTGGTTCGGGTCGGTCGCCGAACGCTCGTCCGCGCGCTTGGTGTCGCCGCGGATCGTGTCCTCGAGCTCGTTCGATGCCTTGCGGAACTCGCGGATGCCGCGCCCGATGGCGTTCCCGATGTCAGGCAGCTTGCCCGGGCCAAAGATGATGAGCACGATCACGAGGAGCAGGATCAGCTCCCACGGACCCGGTACCGGCATGCGCTCAACCTCCCGTGTCGGCCGCGTGGGGCGGCTCATGGAGCCGCGTGGGCTCATCGACGAGTCTACCACCGGCCGTCTGCATGCGGTCCGAGAGCTCCCTGGCGGCTCGCGCCGCCGCCGCCTGCCAGCCGTTCGACGCTGCGGCCGCCGGGCGGGCGATCCCGCGCGAGACGGCGACCAGGCCGGGCGTCGCCCGGCCGTGGCACAGCCGCACCGCGGCATCGAGGTCGCCGCCCTGCGCGCCGACGCCGGGTACGAGGAAGGGATGCTCCGGAGCGAGCGCGCGGAGCATGAGCATCTCGTCGGGTGCCGTGGCGCCGACGACCAGCCCCGCCCGGTCCGGCGGCCACGTCCCCGCCACCCACCCGGCCACCACCGCATGCAGCGGGCGGCCGTCGACGCGGAGCTGCTGGAGGCGTCCGGCGTCGGGGTTGCTCGTCCGGCACACGACCCACACCATGCGGCCCGGGTACGCCAGGAACGGCTCGATCGCGTCCTCGCCGAGGTACGGCGAGAGCGTGACGGCGTCGGCGTCGAGTAGGTCCATCAGCGCCGTGGCGTAGCGCTCCGCCGTCGAGCCGATGTCGCCGCGCTTCGCGTCGAGGATGCAGGGAACGCCGGGCGGCACGTCGCCCCGGAGGCGCTCCAGGGCCGCCCAGCCGGCCGAGCCGAACGCCTCGAAGAACGCGACGTTGATCTTGATCGCAGCGGCCACTGCCAGCGTCGCCTCGAGGAGGCCGCGGGCGAACCGCTCCACGCCCGTGGCGTCCGGGGGGAGGCCGGCCGGAAGCTCGGTTGGGTTCGGGTCGATCCCGACGCACAGCGGCGCGCCGATCGCCGCCACGCGCGCCCGGAGCCGTTCCGCGGCCGACGCGGCCGGCGCCTCGGTCATCCGCCGACGGCGAGCGCGGGCGCCGGCATCCTCGCTCGTCTCGCGACGAGCGGGCTCGTCTCGGTGCTCCCGTAGTCGAGCACCCGCAGCCGGAGCCGGGGCATTCCGTTCCAGTCGTCGCGCTCCAGCGTGCCGACGAGATCGATCGGCATCCCCTCCGTAGGCAGCGGGACGTCGGCCGGCGCCCCGAACCAGGCCGCGTCGAAGGTCTCGTAGCCGCGCAGGAGTCGGAGGAGAAGGTGTCGCTCGCCGTTGCCCGTGCGCCGCGCGTCGCCGACCCGCAGACCGGTGACCGCCAGCACGGGCTCCGGGTGTCCCGGGCCGTACGGCTCCAGGCGTGCGAGCTGCTCCGCCAGGGTCCAGTCCACCAGGCGTGCGGCGAGGACGAGGTCGACGCGCACGCGCCCCGGCCGGACGCGCGGCGCGTGGCTGTCGGGGAACGGGCGCGGCAGCGCCCGGAACGCCGCGGAGAACGCGTCCCAGGCGTCCGGCGCGGCGCTAAAGCCGCCGGCGGCGGCGTGCCCGCCGCGTTTCGTGAGAAAGTCGCCGCACCGCTCGAGGGCTGCCGCGACGTGAAAGTCGGAGGGCGCCCGAACCGAGCCGCGCACCTCGTCGCCCACCAGCGCCGCCGCGGCCACCGGTCGTGCCAGCGCCTCCGCCAGGCGTCCCGCGATCAGGCCGACCAGTCCGGGCAGCCACCCGTCGCTGCGCACGACGAGCGGCCCGTCGCCGGCCTCCGCATCGGCGAGCGCGGCTGCTTCGTCGCAGGCGGTGACGGTCAGCGCGCGGCGCTCGGCGTGCACGCGTTCCAGCTCCTGCGCCAGCGTCTCGGCTCGCGCCTCGCCCTCCTCCACCAGCAGCGCGATCGCCACCTCCGCATCCGCGATACGGCCGGCCGCATTGACGCGTGGCACCACGCCGAAGGCGAGATCCCGCGCGGTGGGTCGCTCGGGCCGCTCCGCGGCGCGGGCGAGGAGCGCCCGCAGCCCCGGTGCGGGGGAGCGCGCCATCTCCTCGAGGCCGAGGCGCACGATGGCTCGCCCCTCGCCGGTCATCGGCGCCACGTCGGCCACCGTCCCGATCGCCGCCAGCGCGGCGAGGCCCTCGACGGGCGCCCCGTTTTGGGCGAGGAGCGACGCGGCGAGCTTGTACGCGATGCCCGCGCCGGTCAGGTCCGGATCGGGATAGGGGCAGTCCGCGCGGTGCGGATCGACGACCGCCACGGCGCGCGGAAGGATCGCGGGCGGGAGATGGTGGTCCGTCACGATGACGTCCACGCCGAGCGCGCGCGCCTCCTCCACCTCCGCCGCGTTCGAGATCCCGCAGTCGCAGGTCACGACGAGGGTGACGCCGTCGCGCGCCAGCTGCCGCAGACCGGCGACCGAGAGCCCGTACCCCTCGGCCAGCCGAGACGGCACGTACCGGCGCGGCTCGGCGCCGAGGCGGCGGAGCGCGACCGTCCAGACCGCGACGGCGCTCATGCCGTCGGCGTCGTAGTCGCCCCAGATCGCGATCCGCTCACCGCCGGTGAGCGCCTCCTCGATCCGCAGCAGCGCGCGCTCGGCGTCGGCCATGAGCGACGCGTCGTGGAGCGTGCCGGCGCCGGACTGGAGGAAGCGCTGGAGGTCGTCGTCGCCGCGGAATCCTCGCCGCGCGAGGAGCGTCGCGAGCGGGGCGCCGAAGCCGGTGAACCGGGGCGGCTCGGGGACCGGCTCCGGCAGCAGCCACTCCAGGCGCGCTGCGATCACGGGACGCCAGTCTAGCGCCGGCCGCTTATCGCCGGCTGCCCCGTCCGTTATCGCGACGTGTAGAGCGAAGCGGCCGGTCAGCGCGAAGCGCTGCGGGCCGGACGTACCGCGGCTGTGCTTCCCCGCCGCCGAGCGTCCCAGTCGTGCCAGGCGACGAGCAGCTGCGCCGCGTTGAAGATCGACGAATACGTGCCGCTCACCGTGCCGAGAAGGAGGGCGAGCGTGAAGGTGCGGATCGTCGGCGGGCCGAGCAGGAGCAGCGCGGCGAGGGTGACGACGACGGTGAGACTGGTGATGATCGAGCGCCCCATCGTCTGCAGGATCGAGTGGTTGACGATCGCGCCGAACGGCTCGCCGGCGTGACGCACCCGGTTCTCCCGGATCCGGTCGAAGACGACGATCGTGTCGTGGACGCTGAAGCCGATGACGGTGAGCAGCGCGGTGACGAAGAGGGCGTCGAACTCGACCCCGAAGAAGTAGCCGAGGATCGCGAACGTGCCGACGACGAGGATCACGTCGTGGAGGAGCGCCACGATGGCGCAGGTGCCGTAGCGGAACCCGAAGCGGATCCAGAGGTAGGCGAGGATGAAGATCTCGCCGACGACGATGATGATCGCCGAGCTCTGGATGAGCTCGAGCCCGATGATCGGGCCGACCGTCCGCACGCTCCGCACGTCGGCGGCGCCGAAGCGCTCCTCGAGGGCGCGCTGCAGGTCGGTGAACTCGGTGGCGCGGGCGGCCGGGGCGGGGGGTGCGGTCGCGGCGGGCGAGGCGCCGGGCGACGGGGACGGTGAGGGCGGTGTCTCGCGGAGCCCGATCTGCTCCGTCCGGATGAGGACGTACTCGCGATCGCCGGCCGTCGTGATAGCGACGGCGGAATCCGGGAGGCCGTAGTCGGCGAGCGCGCGCCTCACGTCCGCGGTCGCGGGCGTGC
>DATADA010000061.1:0-15234 GCA_036258775.1 Candidatus Limnocylindria bacterium
GTGGTTGTCGCTGCTCGGCGGCTTCGAGCTCTCGCCGTAGCCGCGCAGATCGGCGAGGACGATCGTCAGCTCGGTGGCCAGCCGTGGCGCCACGAGATGCCACATGGCGTGCGTCTGCGGATGACCGTGCAGCAGCAAGAGCGGCGGGCCGCTGCCGGCGTGCCGGATCCTGATCCGCGCCTCGGGCGTGTCGACGAAGCCCTCGGCGAAGCCCGGAAAGAGGTCATCCGGCCTGCGCTCACCCACGGCGCGGCGGCGTGGCGGTCACGAGAAGCCGCTCGCGGTGAGCCGACTCAAGCGCTCCTCCACGCGACGGCGCCCGACCACGTTCTCCTTCTCGGCGTAGAGCTCTGCGGCCTGCTCGAGCATCCGGCCCTCCGACCCCGCACCCTCGACCAGCGCCGCTATGTCCGCCGCCGCCTCCAGGATGAGACCGCGAAGCTCGAGCATGTCGGTCTCGGACGCCCGCTCGATCGCCTCGGCCATGAGCCGACGAGCCTCGTCAACCGCCCCGTCACGTGCGAGCGCTCGCCCCCGGGCGATTCGCCAGAGCGCCTCGGTATAGACGTCGCCCGCGTGCGAAGCCGCCTCGCTCTCGCGCGACAGGACGAGCGCGCGCTCGTGCTCACCGATGTCGCACAGCACGTTCGCGAGGAGTGCCACCGTCGTCGACAGATAGGCGCGCTCGCCCATCGCGCTCAGCGCCTGGCGCGACGACTCGAGCAGCTGCCTGGCGGCCTCGAGACTGCCGGCCTGGATCTCGACGAGCGCGGCGAGCTGACCGCTGATCTCCGCCCACATCCCCTGCCCGAGCTCGCGCATCGTCGTGCGCGCCTCATGGATGTGGTGCCGCGCGTCGTCGAAGCGACCCAGCGCCGCCTCCGCGCCGGCGAGATTCACCTTGAGAAACGCCTCGGTCACGGGGTTCGGTCGCCGTGCGAGCTCCTCCTCGACCGATCGGCGGACCTCCGACGCCGGCGTCGGACCGATGGCGAGGATCTCCAGCGCGAGGGCGCGATAGCCGGCGGCCTCGCCCTCCTCACCCGCGGCGAGGGCGTGCGCGGTCGCTTCGCGGTACGCCGCCGAGGCCTCGCGCATCCGGCCGAGCTCCCAGGCCATCCCGGCACGCGCGCGTGCCAGCCGTGCGAGGCCCAGCACGTCGTGGTGGCGCTCGAAGACCGAGCGCAACCGCGCCATCTCCTCGACCGGCAGATGGCCGCCGGCTTCCCGCCTCGTGAACTTGACGATGCGAGCGCCGAGCAGCCGGCACCACGCCGCGAGGCGCTCGTCGCCGGCATCGGCGGCCGCATCGGCGCCGCGCGCGTTCCAGTCGCGCGCCGTCTGGAAGCGCCCGGCGTCGATCAGGCAGTCGACGAGGATCGGCAGGGCACGCCGTGCCTCCTCGGCGGGCAGCGGGACCAGGCCGAGCATCCGCTCGAGGAGCTCGATCGCGGCCGCGCCGTCGCCCCGACGGCGCGCACTCCGCACGGCGACCCCCAGCCAGGCGAAGGCGCGTCTGCGAGCGTCGATCGCCGATGGCTCGTCGTCCCTCGGAGCGGCCGACGAGCGCCCCTCGCTGGCGCGCTCCCAGTGGTAGGCGAGGATCTGGGCGTACTCGTCGGCCCGCTCCCCGGCCGCGGCCTCCAGCCACTCGGCGAAGGATCGATGCAGCGCGGCCCGATCCGACCGCGGCACTGAGTCGTACGCCACGTCGCGGAGCAACAGGTGGCGGAACCGGTACGCGTCCTGGCCCGGGAACTCGGATCGGTCGGCGCGGAGGAATCCGCGGCGGACGAGGGCCGGCACGCCTCGGGCCACTCCCGGGCGATCGTCCGGCGGCGAGAGCGCCTGCAGGGCGCGCAGCCAGAACGTGCGGCCGGCGATCGAGGCACGCTGCACGACCCGCCGCTCGAGGTCGGGCAGCTGGTCGAGACGGGCGGCGAGCAGCGCACTGAGGCTCGGCGGCACGCGGAGGAGCTGGTGGCGGCCGCCGCCCTCCGAGTCCGGTTCGCGAAGGCTCGCCGCGAGCTGCTCGACGAACAGCGGGTTGCCCTCGGCCGCTTCGGTCATGCGCTCCATGTCGACCGCCACGGCGGCGTCACCGAGGTGTGCCCCGAGGAGAGAGGCGGTCTCCGCCGGGGAGAGCCCCTCGAGCCGCACGATCGTGGCGTCCGGCCGCAGCTGCCACTCGGGACGAATCTCGGCGAGCTCCGGTCGCGCGACGGACAGGATGAGGATGGGCGCCGCCGCGAGGTCGGCGACGTTCTCGAGCAGGTCGAGCAGGGCCGGCTCGGCCCACTGCAGGTCGTCGATGACGAGGACCAGCGGCCGGTCCGCGGCGAGGTGCTCGAGCGTCTTGCGCACCGCCCAGGGAAGCTCTTCGACCGGGGCCGGCTGATCGGACACACCCGTGACGCTCGCGAGCCGTGTCGCCAGCAGCTCACCGTCGTCGGCGCCGGCCACGAGCCCGACCAGACGATCCCGAGCGACGCCCTTCGGATCCGTCCCGCGCACCCCGGCGACGGACAGGAACGCCTCCCGGAGCGGCCAGTACGTGATGCCGATGCCATACGACAGGCAACGCCCCCGCAGGACGGTCGCGTCCCCCGCGTGGCGCGCCACGAACTCGGCCATGAGTCGGCTCTTGCCGATTCCCGGCGGGCCGATGATCGTCGCGAGCCGCACGGCTCCCGCCGCGCGCGCCGCCTGCCACGCCCGCTCGACCGCCTCGAGCTCGTCGGACCGGCCGATGAGCGGCGTGTCGAACTGGCGCGGGATCGCGTCGACAGAGTCGGTCAGCTCCACGAGCCGGTGGGCGAAGAGCGGCTCAGTCTTGCCCTTGGCGGGCAGCGGTCCGGTCTCGCTGGTGATGACGGCGGTGCGCGTGAGCGACGCTGTCAGGCTGCCGAGGAGGATCTCGCCGGGCCCGGCGGCGCCCTGTAGCCGCGCCGCGGTGTTGACAGCGTCCCCCGCGACCAGCCGCTCCCCGGCGCGTCCGGTCGCGAGCACCTCGCCCGTGTTGACGCCGATGCGGACCTCGAGCCGGGTGCCCAGCTCCCCGCTCAGCGTCGCGACGGTGCGCCGGAGATCGACCGCGGCGCGCACCGCGCGGAGGGCGTCGTCCTCGTGGAGCCGGGGGACGCCGAAGATCGCCATGACCGCGTCGCCGATGAACTTCTCGACCGTCCCGCCGTGCTGCTCCACCGCGCGCCGGGCGGCATCGGCGTAGCGGCTCAGCACGCCGTCGAGGATCTCGGGGTCGAGCTGCTCGCCGAGAGACGTGGACCCCACGAGGTCGGCGAACAGGATCGAGACGACCCGTCGCGATCGCTCGTGGCCCTGGGTGTCGAGGGAGGACATCTACCCGATGACCAGGCGGCACGCGGACAGCCGCGCACCGCACGTCCGACGAAACCGGATGCGCTCGGGCTCGCTCGCGCCGCACGACGTGCAGCCGAACATGGCGCCAGTGTAGCGACGAGCTGTGAGGCGGCCGCTCGCAGCCGATCGCATGCCGCGGTCGAACCGCGATGCTCCCCGGCGTCGTATGGAAAGGAGAGGCGACTACCGGCGAGGAGGTCCTGTTGTCACACGAAGATCCATGGCGGAAGCCGTCGGCCGAGCTCGTCGAGCGTTTCCACCAGGCGGTGGCGGCCGTCGATGGCATCCAGGTGCGCAAGATGTTCGGCTTCCCGGCAGCGTTCATCAACGGCAACATGGCGGCCGGGCTCCACCGCGACACGTTCATCGTCCGGCTCCCCGATGACGAGCGACAGGCGCGACTCGATGACGGCTGGTCGCTGTTCGAGCCGATGCCCGGGCGCCCCATGCGCGAGTACCTCGCGCTTCCCGCCGACGTCGCAGCAGACGCCGAGCGGGCGCGCGTCTGGATCGAGCGGGCGGCGGCCTACGCCGGCACGCTGCCCCCCAAGGAGGCCAAACCCCGGCGCCGGCGGTGAGCGTGGCCGCTTGCCCCGCCGCCCTCGAGCTCGAGCAGGCGCTTCTTGCGCCCCAGGCCGCCGCCGTAGCCGCCGAGCCGCCCGTCGGCGTTGATCACACGGTGGCACGGGACGACGATCGCGACCCGGTTGCTGCCATTGGCGCGGCCGACGGCTCGCGAGGCGCGCCGCTCGCCGACCCGTCGCGCGAGCTCCGCGTAGCTCACCGTCTCGCCGTACGGGATCCCGCGGAGCGCGGCCCACACGCGCTCCTGGAACGCGCTCCCCGGCGCGTCGATCGGGACGCTGAAGCGGCGCAGCGCGCCTGAGAAGTAAGCGTCGAGCTCGGCCGCCAGCCGATCGAGATGTGGGTGATCGCCATGCCGGATCGAGCCGATGCGGCGGCGCACCGCGGCCACCTGCGCCGGCAGCATGCGGCGGTCGGTGAACTCGAGGAGGCAGACACCGGCGTCGCTCGCGGCGGCGAGGACCGGGCCGAGCGGCGTGCCGAGCTCGCGAGCGACGACGCGCCGTCCGCTCTCCGGCTGGCATCTCAGGCAGGCGCGGTATCCGGCGGCGCGTGCCGCCTCACCATCCGCGAAGTAGATGACGTTGCGCGGGAGTGGCTTCCGGGCGCGGCACGAGGGCCGGCAGAAGATCCCGGTCGTCCGCACAGCGCCGACGAAGCGCCCGTCCCAGGTCGGGTCAGCCGCGAGGAACGCACGCTCCAGGTCCGGGCTGGTGGGGAGGGTCGGTGTCGGCACGGTCGCTCCTGCTGCGGTCATCGATGAATCAACGCCCGACGGTGCGGCTCCGTGAGCCGCACCCCATGGCCCCGTGGGCGTCGGGGCAACGGTTCCTTAGGCATACTTGTCAACGTGGCCCGGCGAACGGTTATAGTCCCCGCGTGATTCAGACGAGAGCACGCCGTCGCGTTACGGTCGTCGACAACTCCGCCGTGGCCCGCGGGATCGGGGGCCGAATCCGTGAGGCCCGGCTGCGCACCGGGCTGACTCAGGCCGAGGTCGCCCGCGGCCGCTACACCGCTGCCTACATCAGCGCCCTCGAGCGCGGGCTGGCGAAACCCTCGATGGCCGCCCTGACCTTCATCTCCGACCGGCTCGGGGTCTCCGTGCGCGACCTCGTCGGCGAGGCACCCGGCGCACCCCGGCTCCAGGCGGACCTGCTCCTTGCCTCGGGCCGCTGGCAGGAGGCGCTCGACGCGTATCGCGATCTGCTCGACGACGACGCGGCGTCCGACGGCCGGCAGCGTCCGGAGCTCCTGACCGGCTGCGCGGAGGCGCTCTGCCGGCTGGGGCGGGGTGCGGACGCGATCCGGCCGGCGGCCGAGGCGGCCGAGGCGTTCACGGCCGTGGGGCGCCAGGCGGACGCCGCCTGGGCGCGGTACTGGCTTGCCTTCGCGCAGTACCTCCAGGACAACACCGCGGAGGCGCGCGGCCTCCTGCTGCAGCTGCTCGCCGACGAGCGCGCAGGTCTCCGTCCGGGCCCCGACTTCCGTTTCCGGTTGCTCACCTCGCTCGCGCATGTCGAGGCGTGGGACGGAAGCACCGATCGGGCGCTGGCGTACATGGAGGAGGCGCGAGCGCTGACGCCCGGGATCTCGCTCCGCCAGCGCGCCGCCTTCCTCTCCGGGCTGGCGCTGGAGTATCGCGAGGCCGGTGACCTCGAGCGTTCGGTGCGCGCGGGGCTCGAGAGCCTCGCGCTGTACCGTGCGGTGGATGCGGCGTTCGAGCAGACCGCCCTCGAGACGAATCTGGCGCTCACCTACTCGGCGCTCGGCAGTCTCGACCGGGCCCAGGAGCACCTGGCGCGAGCGCGCGCGATGGCCGACCAGGACGGCGACCCGAGGCTCGAGTCGCAGGTCGCCGAGGCCGAGGCCGAGGTGGCCTGGCTGGCCGGGGACGCCCGGCGCGCGGAAGAGCGCATCGCCGCGGTGCTCGGCCTGGCGGAGAGAGGGGGAGCGCCGTCATCCGTGGCGGGTGCCTACCTGGTCCGCGCGAGGATCGCGCGCGACCGTGGCGACATGGCGGGTGCCATCGCGGCGTACGAGAGGGCGACGCGGACCTTCGGGTCGACCGGCCTCAACGGGCGGCTGCGCGACGCGCTGGCCGAGTGGGCCGAGACGGTGGAGCAGACCGGGGATCTGGCCGCTGCGACGCGTCTCTACGCCGAGGCGCTCGGGAGGCGTCGACGCGACGAATCAACGAGGGTGGGCACGGACGCCAGCGAGCACTTACCGACTACTGACTAGCTGATTCCTATCAACGCGGGAACGGTGGCTGCCCATTGGCGAGAACCGCCGCCGCGCTGACCAGGGACAGGATCGCCGAAAGAGCCACAGACACCAGAGTCGAGCGGATGCGCATCGCAGAGCTCCTTTCCGCTCGCCAGGCGCCTGCCCACCCGTATGTCCTCGATAGTACCGAGCGCCTCCCAGCCTATCAACTAATATCAATAGTAATGGCCCATGAGGACCGGGGGGGACCGGTTCCCGGCGCGTCGCACGACGTGATCTGCGTCCACGAGGTGGAGGGGTATCGCGGCGCGAGGCACTCGCACGTCGCGGCGCTGGAGACGCGTGAGCCAGACGGCTCGGTGCGGCGCTGGAACATCGTCGATGCCGTCATGGCCATGCGCATCGGCGATCGCTTCTTCGTCCGGCGCGAGGGTGAACACGCGGCCACGGTTGAGCCGTCCGTCTGTCCGCGGTGCCAGGTGATGAGCCTGACCGTCGCCGAGGGGGCCGGGCTGCTGCCGACCTGCGCCGGCTGATCGGCAGCGGCCGATCCCCGCACGGCGTGTCGCGGGGTCTGGGGCGCGGTCGGCGCCGATTCGTCAGGGGCCCGCTTCGCTGGCGGCCAGGGTCGTGATCGACCAGCTGCCGTCGGCGTCGCGGTGCTCGCGGAGGACGTGCCCGCCCGCGAGCTGGGCGCGCACCTCGGGGCCGTGATCGGCGCACAGCCGGTAGGCCGTGGCGTTCTGGACGCCCGGCACCGTGAACCGCTCGTCGGCGTAGACGGTGCAGCCCATGTACGCGCAGCGGGGGAGCTCGGAGGCCATGAACCGACTCTACACCCGCTCGGCGACCGGGCGGGGCGGGTCCCGGGGTAGATTCGGACACCGGATGACGACGGCGCAAAGGAGGCCATGCCGATGATCGCGCTCGAGACCGTGGGCGACTACCTGCTCGTCTTCCTCATCGCCGCGGTCAGCGGCCTCGTCGGCGGGGTCGCCGCCGAGCTGCTGCTCAACCGCGACGGGGAGACGGGGGCGTTCGAGCTGCCGAGCCGGAACGGGCGGCTGTTCGATCTCGGCGGCCTGGCCACCGTGCTGGTGGGTGCGGTGGTCGGCGTCGCGATCCTCCTCGTCTTCCCGCCGGAGATCACCGTCGTGAACCAGGGCGCCGACGGGGAGTCGACCACGTCGCGCTCGTACGACCTGCTGCGGCTCGTCGCCACCTCGCTCGTGGCCGGGTCAGCCGGCGGATCGGTGCTGAGCGCGCTCCAGGCTCGGGTCACCGCCGCCGTGAACGCGTCGCGCGTCGAGTGGGTTCGCGACGCGGGCGCGCAGGAGGTGAACCGGGTGGCGGCCGGCGCGAAGCGCCAGCTGACGGCCATGGCGGAGCAGATGGCGCCGGGCGGAGCCCCGGCGGGGCGGATGCGGGCGCTCGGCGACCGCGGCGATGCACCGGCGCGCGCACCTGAGGACGCGGCCGCGTCGGCCGCCGACGCGATCGACGCCTTGGCGGCCGAATCCCGGCGCGCGCTGGCGGCGGCGGGACGGAAGGAGCCGGGCCGGGGCTGAGCCGCGATCTCCGGCGCGGCCCGGATCGCCGCGATTCAGCCCGACCGAGCCTGCCTATACTCGGCAGCGAGATCGTCAGCCGGGTGGGCGCTGCGGTGGTCATCGTCGTCGAGCTGCGGGTCGAGGGTCAGGAGCGACCGCCGGCCGGGTCGCCGGTGCGCGTGGAGCTGCGCGACACCTCCTACGCCGATGCGCCGGCGGTCACGCTGGCGTCGGGCACCGGGCGGGTGGCCGACGACGGCGACGCCCTCGCCCGCGTGGAGCTCGAGGTCGATCGGGTTCCTGACGGGACGACGGTCTGGGCCCACGTCGACGTCGACGGCGATGGCCGGGTCAGCAGCGGTGACTTCATCACGATGGCGTCCTGGCCCGTCGCGCAGCGGGTCGAGGCCCGCCTGCCGGTGGGCGTCCGGCGCGTCTAATTCGCGGCGTCGGCCGCCAGCCATTCCGCCAGCGCGCGGCTGATCGGCTGGCCCGTCCGATCCTCGACGAACAGGAACTCGCCGGCGGTGTTGACCTCCAGGAACACGTGGTCGCCCTCCGGCGTGCGCCGCATATCGACTGCTCCGTAGGCCAGTCCGAGCCTCGACATGACCGCCAGCAGCCGTCGGCCGACCGCGTCCGGAAGGGTGGTCGGCTCGGTCCGCGCCTGGCCGAGGCTCATCCGGAAGTCGGTGGGATAGTCGCTGTGGCGGGCGTCGATCGCGGCCGGAAAGAGCCGGTCACCGACGATCGTGACGCGCACGTCGACGCCCGCGGGTATCAGCTCCTGGAAGATCACCGGCGCCAGCCGGACCGCGTCGAGCATCTCCAGCTCGTCGCGTGTCACCACCCGCGTCTCGCGCCAGATCGCGTGCGTGGCCGAGAACGTCTTGAAGATCGTCCGCCCGACGCCCTCGGCCTCGATGAACGCGCGGGCACGACCCGGGTCCGACGTGATGAGCGTCCGCGGCACGCGCAGCCCGGCCTCGGCCGCGATGCGCAGCTGGTAGGCCTTCCGTGACGCGACCTCGTCACGGTCCGGCCGGTTCATCCAGCGCCCGCGGCACAGGTGCCAGATGCCGTTGGCGGCCTCGTTCCACTCGTTCGCGGTGAACATCCGCGCGTCGTAGTCCGGCACGCCGGAGGAGTCGGCGAGCTGCGGCCGGCGCCACCAGATCGCCGCCGCCGAGGCGAGGTCGACCGGCGGCATGCCCTCGCGCCGGTAGTCGATCACCGGCTGCCGCGGGTCGGCGTAGTCGATCGAGACCGTCGCGCCTCCGGGCAGGTCGGCGAGGTTGAGGAGCAGCACCTCGTGCTGCTCCTCGTGGAGGAGGCCGATCACGCGAGCCGCGTGAGCGTCCTCCGGGTACGAGACGACGACGATCAAGGGCCGGTGGCCTGGTCTCGCTCGTCCATCGCCTGCTTCAGCAGCGCTGCCGTCTCGTCGTACTGCGCCTGGAGCGTCTCGCGCATCGCATCCGCCTGCGCCAGCTGCTCGGCGAGCGCCTGCAGCCGCGCGTCGAGGTCGGCGACGGCGGTGTCGAGGTCCGCCGTCTGCCCGGCCACGGCGGGCGCCCGGTGGGGTGCCGCCACCGCGAACGGCATGCCGCGCATGCCGGGCTGGCCGATGATCCCCGGCTGGCCGACGACCCCCGGCTGCAGCGGCCCGACCGGATTGACGATCGGTCCCGGGCCCACCGGGCCGATCGGATCCGAGAGCGCCTTGCCCCACGGCGGGTCGTAGGCGACCTCCTTGATCCGGTCCTTGATGAGCTCCTTGCGGGTGTCGAGGACGACCTCCTTGCGCGTATCGAGGCGGATGTCCTTGACGAGCTCCTTCCTGGTGTCGAACGGCGTCTCCTTGATCGGATCCTTCGGCCCCTCCTTCAGGGGCTTCGGGCACAGGCTGTTCGCCGCCGAGATGTCGCCCGCGCTCAGCGAGGTCCGCTGCCCGATGACGGCGGCCGCATCGATCGGGGTGATCGTGTCCGAGCCGTCCACCGAGAAGGCGTTCCTGGGGTAGTGCATGATCGACCCGTAGTCGTACGGGCCGACGTCGTCGCCATCGGCGATGTGCTGGTTGAAGTTGTGCTCGTAGCCCGACTGGATCTTCGCCCAGTTGATCGTCACGAACGAGTCGCGGTCCTCGCGGCTCTGCTCGTGCCACAGCCCGATGGCGTGACCGATCTCGTGGATGGTGTTGCCGGTCGTGCACCCCGACGCGAGGTTGATGAACTGCTGTCCACCGCGTTTGCCGACCATCGACGAGCACCCGGTCGAGGGCCGGAAGGTGATGTAGTCGGCCTCCGACGTGCGTGCGACGAAGGTGTAGTTGGTCTTGTCCTGCCAGTGCGCGATCGCGTCCGTGACGCGGTTCTGCGCCGGCAGCGCCGGATCGATGGTGTAGGGGACCCTGCAGTTCGTCCAGCGGTACTGCGAGCCGCTGATCACGACACCGCGCGCCACCTGTCCGGTCATCTCGGCGCGCAGCTGCTCGGTGGTCCGCGCGACCTCCTCTTCAGTGCCGAGGACGATGTCACCCTCGAAGATCGCCAGCCCGTCGATCACGACGTACTGGACCGCCTTCCCCCTGAACGTGTTGCCCTCGATCAGCGCCGTGCGAACGTCGCTGCTCGACCGGAACTCGTCCCCGCCGTTCTGGTCCTCGTCTCGCCTCCTTCTGCGTCCGCGGTTGGACCGGTCTCGCGACCGGTCGTCGGAGGGCCCATTGCGCCTCTCGGCCATGCGCACACCTCTGCGGCGGATCAATGCGCCCGCCACTCGGAGTGGTGACACGCCACCCCGGTTCGACGCGACCAGTGTCGCGCCCACATGGCCGCCCGGTCAATCCCTGATGTACCCGGTCCAAGCTGCTCTCGGACATACGGCGTACATCCGCCTCCGGCAGAGGCCCGATGCCCGTGCTCGTCCGCTGCGCGACGCTCGCACGCACCAACTCACCGGAGACTCTCTCGTCATGCGGACTGCAAGCTTCATCGCGGCGACCATCATCGCGATCGGCATCTATCTGCTCGTGGCCTCCGCGGTCGCGCTGCCCGGGGCGTGGATCGGACTCGGCATGCTCGGCATCGGCCTCGTCAGCGCCACCGGCATCGTGGCGGCGAACCCCGCTCCGTCGGCCCGCTGAGGGCTCTCGACGCCCGGTACGATTCGGCGTCATGGAGAAGGTGACGGGGATCGGCGGCGTCTTCTTCCGGGCGCGGCAGCCCGAGGCGCTGGCGCGCTGGTACTTCGAGCGGCTCGGGATCGACACGGTCGGGGACGCCGGCGCGTGGTGGCAGGAGGCGGGCCCCACGGTTTTCGCGCCGTTCGAGTCGGAGACCGACTACTTCGGCCGGCGCGACCAGCAGTGGATGCTCAACTTCCGCGTCAGCGATCTCGACGCCGTGCTCGCCGCGCTCCGGTCGGCCGCCGTGCCGGTCGACGACGAGGTGCAGGTCATGGACGGCATCGGTCGGTTCGGCTGGGCCACCGATCCGGAGGGCAACCGGTTCGAGCTGTGGGAACCGGCGCCCGAGACCCTGAGGCCTCGGGAGCCGGCCTGACCGAGAGCGCCTCCTCGCCAGGGACGCGGAGCGCGATGCCGGTCCGGGTCGTCGTGCTGGGCGGGACGGGGAGGCTCGGCCGTCGGGTGGTCGACAGACTCCGGCGCGACGACCGCGCCGTCGCGCGGGCGGTCAGCCGTCGCGCGGTCGAGGCGCCGGGCGCCAACGGTGTCGAGCACGTCGTCGCCGACGTGGAGCGGGGGATCGGGCTGACCGAGGCCCTCGCCGGGGCGGACGCCGTCATCCACCTGACGCACTCCGGCGCGGACGCGACGCGACGCCTGCTCGCCGTCGCCCGCGACGCCGGCGTGTCGCGGGTCACGTACGTCTCGATCATCGGCGCCGACCGGATCCCGCTTCCGTACTACGCGATGAAGGTGGAGGCCGAGCGTGCCGTCCGGGAGGTCGGGATCCCGGCCACCGTCGTTCGCGCCGCGCAATTCCACTCGTTCATCGACGACTACCTCGCGACGCTCGCCGGCCTGCCGCTGCCCGGCCTCTTCCCCGCGGCGGCCCGCTTTCAGAGCGTCGACGAGCGAGAGGTGGCCGACCACGTCGTCGGGGTCACCCTGGACGCCTCCCCGGCGGGCTCGACCGAGGTCGCGGGACCTGAGCTGCTCACCCTCGGGGAGATGGCCAGGCAGTGGTTCGCGGCGCGCTCGATGCCGCGCCGTGCGGTTCCCGGCACACCGGCACCGGACGGCGCCTACGTTCCCGAGCCGTGGGCGGTGGGCACGACGGACGGCTTCGTCCGTGGCCTCAACACGCCCGCCGGCGCGCACGAGCGAGGCAGCGTCACGTGGGCCGACTACCTGCGAGAGCGGTACGCCCCAGCCGCCGGGTGACGTCGCGCGCGAGGGCCGCCCGTACACTCCGCCGATGCTGCGCACGGTCGAGGTCACGCGCTACGTCACGCCGCTGCGTGAAGGCAGCTCGCTCCCGGCCCTGGTCGAGGCCGACGACGGTCGCGAATACGTCGTCAAGTTCCGCGGCGCGGGCCACGGCACCAAGGCGCTCGTCGCCGAGCTGGTGGTTGGCGAGATCGGCCGCGGGCTGGGCCTCGCCGTGCCCGAGATCGTGCTCGCCCTCCTGCCCGAGGAGATTGCCCGGGCGGAGCCGCACCAGGAGATCCACGACCTGCTCGGCTGGTCGGTCGGGCTCAACATCGGGCTGGCGTTCGTCGAGGGGGCGCTCGCCCGCGACATCAGCCAGCCTCCGGCGGAGGGGCCGGCCTGGGCGGCCGACGTGATCTGGTTCGACGCGCTCACGACGAACCCGGATCGCACGCCTCGCAACTCGAACCTGATCGTGCACGATGGACGAACCTGGCTCATCGACCATGGCTCGGGGCTCTACGTCCACCACGCGTGGAATGAGCCCGCCGAGCATGCGCGCCGGCGGTTCGACCTCATCGCCGACCATGTCTTCCTCCCGTTCGCCTCGTCGCTCGACGACGCCGATGCCCGGCTCGCACCCCGGCTCGATGCGGCCGCAGTCGACCGCATCCTTGCCCTCATCCCCGAGGACTGGCTGCGGGACGCGCGGTTCGGCGGCCCGGACGACGAGCGGGCCGCGTACCGCGCCTACCTGGCCGGTCGCCTCGATGCCCGCCCGGCGTGGGTCGGATTCGCCGAGGCGGCGCGACGCGAGGTTCAGCGTGGCGCGGCGTAGCCCGTTCTCGTACGCGCCGGTCCGCGTCGTACCGGACATCGAGCGCGAGGAGTTCCTCAACGCCGGGCTCATCCTCTACTGCCGCCCGCGGCGCTTCCTGAGGGCACGGACGTCACTCGACGTCGCCGCGCTGGATGCGCTTCACCCCGGCTGCGACGTCGACGCCTTGCGGGCTCAGCTGCGCGTTTTCGAGCGAATCGCTGCCGGGGAGACGGACGCCGGGCCGCTCGCGCACCTGTCCCAGTCGGAGCGGTTTCACTGGCTCACCGCTCCTCGCAGCACCGCGGTGCAGCCCGGACCGATCCACACCGGCGTCACCGAGGATCCGGCGGCGACCTTCGACCACCTCTACCGCGTACTCGTCGAGCGGCCGTGACCGCGTCTCGATCCAGCCCGCCGCGGCTCGAGCTCGCCGCGGGCGGCGAGGACGCGCAGGGCATGGAGGGTGACCATCCGATCGTCCCTCGCGCCCTCGCGCCAGTCGAGAACCTCGCGGCCCGGGCGGTCACTGCCCGGGGGCGACCACCAGCGGGCGCCGGCTCGCCATCGGCCGTCGGTCCCACGGCGCGCGTGGAGGTGCGCGACCGCGTCGTCGGCACGCGGATCGGTGGCCAGCGCCATGCGCGACAGCACGACGAGCCCGTGGAGCAGGTCGTAGCGCCAGTACGGCGGGTAGTGCAAGACCATGGTCGACGGCGCGAGCGGCTCGCCGGTCCTCAGCGATCGAAAGACGCGATGCGAGAGAATCAGCTCGGCGGTGCGACGTGCAGACCCCGCCGCCTCGTCGTCGCCGGTCGCCTTCGCGAACTCGTGGAGCCCCCACATCGCGGTCAGCGACTCGTGGAACGACGATCGATGCGCCTCCGGACGGCGGTCGCAGTTCCACCCACCGTCCGGCCACTGCCAGCCGATGAGCGAGCGGGCCAGGAGCTCGACACGCGCGTCGGCGGCGAGGCCCAGCCGGCAGCCGACCGCCAGGGCGTTTCCCTCCTGGGATGCGCAACGGCGGGCGAGCCCGTTGATCACCGGCACGTTGCGACGGTGTGACGGAGCCAGCAGCCAGCCCAGGACCGTTTCGTAGGCCGCCATCGCGCGCGGCTCCCCGGCCGGGATCGCCAGCTCGACCAGCGAGACGAGGCGCCAGTGCGCGCCGCCCCACTTCCCGTACGCGTGCACGCCGAATCCGCCATCCGCGCGCTGGCCATCGAGCAGCGCTCGAACGGCCGGGCCCTCGAGGATGCGTGCCTCGTCGTCCGCGGCGCTCTCGCCGAGCAGGTCGCGACGGGCCTGGAACCGGATCGCGGGCTCGTCCGACGCGAGCAGCCACTCGACGGCGGTGTCGTGGCTCAGCGGTGCACCGGCCGTCATCTCAGTGCGACGCCGCGCTCAAGATCGCTGGCCGGACCAGTACGCCAGGAGCCTGCCGATGGCGCGCGCCGCCTGCTCGTAGCGCGCGAGGCTGATGCTCTCGTCAGGAGCGTGCGCCCGCGCGCGGTGGTCGCCGCAGCCGATCGCCACCATCGGCACCGAATGCGCGGCGCACACCTCGTGCATCGGCGCGGTACCCGGGCTCGAGAACTGGCGCACCGCGGCCGCTCGGAACACCTCCTCGCCGGCCCGGGCCGCGGCGTCGACGATCGTGGCGTCGATCGGCGACCAGTAGGGATGCTCGTGACCGAGGTCGGCGATGTCGACGTCGTCGAAGCCGCGACGGTCGAGGTGCTCGCGGAGCAGCGTCAGCACGCGACCCGGGTCCTGGTCGGGAACCAGGCGGAAGTCGACCTTGGCGTGTGCCTCGGCCGGCGTGATCGTCTTGCTTCCGGCGCCGGTCCAGCCCGACCAGATGCCGGCCAGGTTGCACGTCGGCTCGAAGATCTGCGCCACCTGGGCGTCGAGCCCGGTGCGTCCGCCGACGAACCGGTGGGTGCCGTAGATGTGCTTGAGCTCGGCCTCCTCGAACGGGACGTTGTCGCGGAGGTGGGTGAGCTGGGCATCGGTCGGGCCCCGGACGGCGTCGTAGAAGCCGTCGACGAGCACCCGGCCCTCGTCCGACCACAGCGTCGAGAGCGCGTTGACGAGGCGCCACGCGGCGTTCGGATAGAGCTGCGCGCCGCCGGAGTGCGCGTCGAAGCTCAGCGTGCGCACGCTCAGCTCGACGTACACGATCCCGCGCACGCCGCAGATGAGCAACGGCCGGCCATGCTCGTCGACGCCGCCTCCCTCCTGGAGCGCGGCGTCCGCGACGCGCAGCT
>DATADA010000062.1:0-3306 GCA_036258775.1 Candidatus Limnocylindria bacterium
TCGACGGAGCGGGCCATCTGCGCGGACGGTACGCGGCACCGGGGAGGGGCGCAAATACCGCGACGAGGGCCGTCGCGGCGGTCAGGCGCCGAGCGGGTTGAGGGGCTTGGCCGCCGTGCCCACCAGGACGGACTTCGTCTCAGTGTAGAGGTCGATCGCGTCGACCGAGAGCTCGCGGCCGTAACCGGACTCCTTGTAGCCGCCGAACGGCGCGCCCGGGAAGGCGGCGAAGGGCTGGTTGATGCCGACGGTCCCGCTCCGGATGCGCTGCGCCACGCGATGCCCGCGCGCCGGGTCACCGGTCCAGACCGTCGCGGCGAGACCGTAGCGGACGCCGTTGGCGAGCTTCACGGCCTCCGCCTCGTCACCGAAGCGCGTGAGCGTCACGACCGGCCCGAAGACCTCCTCCTGGCTGATGCGCATCTCGTTGGTCGCGGCGATGACGGTCGGCCCCACGAAGGCCTGAGGGTCGAGGCCCTCCGGCAGCTCCCCGTCGACCCGGCCGCCGGTGAGCAGCTGGGCTCCCTCGGCCACGGCCGTCTCGACGTGGCGCAGGACGCGGTCGGCGTGCTCGCGGCTGATGAGCGAGCCGATCTTCGTCTCGTCGCTGAGCGGATCGCCGATCGTGAGCCGCTTGGCCTTCTCGACGAACATGCTCGCGAACGCCTCGTAGGCGCCATCCTGGACGAGGATGCGGGAGCGGGCCTCGCACGACTGCCCCGCCGAGTAGTAGATGCCCCACAGCGAGCCCAGCACCGCCGCATCGAGGTCCGCGTCGGCGAAGACGATGTTCGGGCTCTTCCCGCCGAGCTCCAGGCTCACTCGCTTGAGACCCTCGGCGGCGATCGCAGCGATCCGCCGGCCGGTCCCGGTCTCCCCTGTGAACGCGATCTTGTTGACGTCCCGATGACCGGCGAGCGCCTCCCCCACCTCGGCGCCCGGACCGGTCACGACGTTGACGACGCCGGGCGGGATGCCGGCCTCAAGGGCCAGCTTGCCCAGCTCGATCGCCGTCAGCGGGGTGGCCGAGGCGGGCTTCAGGACCAGCGTGCAGCCGGCGGCCAGCGCGGGCGCCACCTTCCAGGCCGCCATCATGAACGGGTAGTTCCAGGGCACGATGGCCGCGCAGACGCCGACCGGCTCACGCAGCGTGTACGACAGCACGCTGGGATTGACCACGAAGCTGCGCCCGTAAACGTGCTGCGCGGCGCCGGCGTACAGCTCGAGGTCGGCGATCGCCTGGCGGATCTCGGCGAGCGACTGCCAGCGCGGCTTACCGTTGTTGCGGCTCTCCAGCGTCGCGAGATCGTCCGCCCGCTCCTCGACCAGCTGCGCGAGCCGGTTGAGCAGCCGCGCACGCCTGGCGGGGCTCGTCCTCGCCCAGGGGCCCTCGAAGGCAGCGCGCGCCGCCGCGACCGCCGCATCGACGTCGTCCACCGTGGCGAGGGCGACCTCGCCGAGCTGCTCGCCGGTCGCCGGGTTCCAGGTGGGAAAGGTCCTCCCATCCGAAGCCGGCCGCGGCTCGCCGTTGATGAGCAGCTCTCCGGTGGTGTCGATACCGGCCGTCTCGTTCATGGGCGGATCGTAGCGCCTGCGCGGCCGCGATCGTCCGATGGAACCCGGCCGCCTCTGGCTGCGCCCGCACAGCGAGAGAGGCTCCGGCGCACGAACGCGATCCAGCGGCCGTTCGGCGACCTCAGGCGCCCGCCTCGGGCAGCTCGAAGCGGTACTGCTCGACGTCGCGGACCGGCTCGTAGCCGATCGCCTGGTAGATCTTGTTCGAGGTCGGATTGGCGAGATCGGTGAAGAGGAAGCAGAAACGCCGCCCCGCGTCGAGCTGCGCCTGGCTGGCCCGTGCCACCAGGTTGCTCGCGTACCCGCGGCCGCGCTCGTGGGGCGGGGTGTACACCGGCCCCACCCGGATCCCGTGCGGCGTCTCGCCTCCCACGCCGGACATCGAGACCGGACGCCCGCCGTCCTCCCACAGGTACATGAGCCGGTGCCTCCCCTCCGCCCAGCGGCCGGCGACGAGCCGCGCCCGGTCGAGATCCGGCTCCTCGTCCCCGATCGCCTCGCGCCAGAAGGCGGCGAGCCAGTCGACGAGCAGGTCGACGTCGCCGGCGGTCGCGGTTCGCATCCGCCCGCCCGTCGGGCGCGGCGGCTCGACCCGGCTGAGCCGGAAGATCCGCTCCCGGGTCGCCAGGACGGCGCGCCTTCCCCGTCGGGTGGCCCATTCCCGGGCGAAGCGCGACGCCTCGCCGGCCGGCGTCAGCACTGCGGGCAGCTCGTCGCCGGCCTCGAGCCGGTCACGGAGGATCGGCTCCAGCGCGGCGGGGTCGTCGACCTCGGACAGGACGAGCTGGAAGGGTGGCGTGCGGAGCGCCGCGGCCGCGACTGACCCGTCGCCGTCGCGCACCAGGGCGAGATACGGCGCCTCCTCGCTGTAGACGGTCGGATCGGCGATGAGCGTTGAGCAGACCCCGTAGATGAGGTTGTGCTCAGCCTCTCGCTCCCGGAGGAACGGCCCGGCCGCGTCGAGGAAAGCCCGCGCGTCGTCGAAGCGCTCGAGCTCCATCGGGCCATCTTCGGCGATCCGCGCAACGGGAGTACGCTGTCGGCATGACGAAGATCGGCTACGCCTGCATGCTCGAGCAGTTCCATCCGACCGACCTCCTCGACTGGGCGGAGCAGGCCGAGGCGGCGGGCTTCTCGGCCGGGTTCCAGGTCAGCGAGCACTTCCACCCATGGACACCCCAGCAGGGACAGTCGGCGTTCGCCTGGTCCTTCATGGGGGCGCTCGGCCTCCGCACCACGCTGCCGTTCGGCACGGCAGTGACCTGTCCGGGGTTCCGCTATCACCCAGTCGTGATCGCGCATGCCATCGCGACGCTGGGCGCGATGTTCCCGGGGCGCGTCTGGCTGGGGCTCGGCGCGGGGGAGGCGCTCAACGAGCACGTCGTCGGCGGCTATTGGCCGGAGATCGGCGTCCGCAGCGCGATGATGTTCGAGGCGGTGGAGCTCATCGAGAAGCTGCTCACCGGAAAGAACATCAAGCATCGCGGCCGGTATTTCACCGTCGAGTCGGCGCGGATCTACACCCGCCCCGAGGAGGAGATCCCGATCCTGATCGCGACCGCCGGGCCGCAGAACGCGAGGCGCTGCGGACAGCACGCGCACGGCATGATCACCGTCGGCGCGGCCGACGAGAAGATCGAGATGCTCTTCGCGAAGTTCAACGAGGGCTGCAAGGAGTCGGGCCGGGATCCGTCGCAGGCGATAAAGCAGCTGCAGATCCACATCTCCTGG
>DATADA010000063.1:0-5162 GCA_036258775.1 Candidatus Limnocylindria bacterium
TTCCACGACGTGCTTGAGGTCGGCGACCGGGTCGAGCTGCGCGGGCCGATCGGCGGCTACTTCGTGTGGGAGCCCGGACTCGGGGGGCCGCTGCTGCTCGTGGCGGGCGGCTCGGGCGTCGTCCCGCTGATGTCTATGCTCCGCGCGCGGGCCACCGCCGACGGGGAAGGGCGTGTGCCGGCCGCGCTGCTCTACAGCTCGCGCAGCCCCGACGAGATCATCTACCGCGAGGAGCTGGATCGGCTCGCCGCGGAGGGGGACGGCCTACGTGTCGTCCACACCCTGACCCGCTCGCGTCCTGCGGGCTGGAGCGGGTACGACCGGAGGATCGACGAGCCGATGCTGCGCGACGTACTGGGCTCGCTGCCGGCCGAACCGCTGGTGTACGTCTGCGGGCCCACGCTGCTCGTCGAGTCGGTCGCGACGTCGGCCGCTACGCTGGGCATCGATCCGGCGAGAATCAGGACCGAACGCTTCGGCCCGACCAGCTGACGGGAGGCAGAAATGGAGGATCCGGTCGCCGAGGCGCTCGTGCTCGACGGGAACGCGATCGCCGGGGACCTCGAGTCGCTGCTCGGCTTCGATGCGACGGCACTCGAGCAGGCATGCCGGCACTGCCGGAACCGAGCGCCGGTCGGCGCGCTGCGCGCCTACCGCGGCGGCCCGGGGAGCGTCCTGCGCTGCTCGGTGTGCGCCCAGATCGTCCTCCGTCTGGCGGTGACGCCGCGCGGCAGCTACCTCGACCTGTCGGGCGCCGCGTACCTGCGGCTGGCCGCGCCGGCGCGATGAGCGAGGCGGCCTGGCGACGCCGGTTCCGTGCGCCGCGGACGAGCCTGCCGCGCTGGGCCGAGGATCGCCCGCATCGGCTGCTGTATCGCTCGAACGCCGGAGGCAAGTGGGAGCTCTACGCGTGGGACGCGGAGCGGGACGATCACCGGCAGGTGACCGATCGCCGCGAGGGCACGCTGCTAGGCCAGATCGACCCGGACGGGGAGCGGATCGTCTGGTTCGACGACACCGACGGCGACGAGTTCGGCCGCTGGCAGGTTGCCCCGTTCGCCGGCGGCGACACGGTCACGCTGCACGACGATCTGTCGCCGGCCTACAGCTCGGGGCTCGCCCTCGGCCGGCGTGTCGCGGTCGTCGGCAGCTCGACGGACGGCGACAACCGGGTCGACGCCGTCGCGAGGAAGGGCGGCGCCCCGCGGACCCTCTATCGTCACACACAGCTCGCCTGGCTGGGCAACATCTCGCGCGACGAGTCCCTGCTCGCCATCCACCACTCCGAGCACGGCGACTCCCGCCACCCGGCGGTTCGAGCGCTCGACGTCGCGAGCGGCGCCAGCGTCGCTGAGCTGTGGGACGGCGGCAAGGCGTCGCTGTCCATCGGTCGCTGGTCGCCGGCGGAGGGCGACAACCGGGTCGTCCTGCATCACGAGCGCAACGGCCGCAAGGAGCCGATGCTGTGGTCGCCGGAGTCACGCGCGGAGCGGATGCTGAGGCTGGAGCTCCCTGGCGAGACGCACGCCACCTGGTACCCCGACGCCAGCTCCCTGCTGCTGCGCCACGACCACGCCGGTCGCACCTCGCTGTTCTGCTACGACCTGGCGACGGACGCGGTGCGGGCCATTCCCACCGGTGACGGCAGGGTCGCCGACGCCGCCGTTCGACCCGACGGTGCCGTCTGGCTCGAGTGGAGCAATGCCGGCGCACCATGGCAGGTGCGAGCGGCCGACGGGGCCTCGATCCTCGCCCCGGCCGGCGAGCCGGCGCCGGGCGGCGTGCCGTACCGCGACCTGCACGTCGGGAAGATCCACTCGTTCGTGGCGTCGCCGCCGGGCGCCGGGCCGCATCCGACGGTCTTCCTGGTGCACGGCGGACCCGACTCCCACGTCAGCGACGAGTTCGCGCCCCCCGTGCAGGCGTGGGTCGACCACGGCTTCGCCGTCGTCCTCGTGAACTACAGGGGGAGCACCGGCTACGGGCAAGAGTGGCGGGACGCGATCACCGGCAACCCCGGTTTCACCGAGCTGGAGGACCTCGTCGCCGTCCGCGAGCGCGCCGTGGCGGATGGCCTCGCCGATCCGGGGCGGCTCGTCCTGGCCGGCGGCTCGTGGGGCGGCTACCTCACCCTGCTCGGCCTCGGCATGCACCCGGAGCTGTGGTCGCTCGGACTCGCCGTCGTGCCGGTGGCGGACTACCTCGCCGCCTACGAGGACGAGATGGAGCCGCTCAAGGCCTTCGACCGGTCGCTCTTCGGTGGCGTCTCGCCCGCGGACGACCCGGAGCGCTACCGGCTCCGCTCGCCGCTGACGTATGCCGAGAACCTTCGCGCGCCGGTCCTTGTGCTGGCCGGCGAGAACGACCCGCGCTGCCCGATTCGCCAGATCGACAACTACCTGCGCCGTCTCGAGGAGCTGGGCAAGCCGCACGAGGTGCGCCGCTTCGATGCCGGGCACGGCTCGCAACGGACCGAGGAGCGGATCCGGCACCTGGAGTGGCAGATCGACTTCGTCGCTCGCCACCTGGGCACTAGGCCGCCGATGAGGTAGCCGTGGAGATCGCGCCCCGGGTCCACGCCGTGCCCATGCTCGGCGCCACCGCGTTCCTGGCCTGCGAGGAGCGCCTCACGCTCATCGACGCAGGGCTGGTCGGCTCCCGCCGGCGGCTGGAGCGCTACCTGCGACGCCTCGGGCGCTCGCTCGACGAGCTCGACCTGATCGTCTGCACCCACGCCCATCCCGACCACATCGGCGCCGTCGCCGAGCTGACGCGCGACTCGAACGCCACCGTGGTCATGCATCCCGCCGACATCGAGCTGCTCCGCCTCGGCTTGCGGCAGGCGGTCCGCAACGCCAGCCGGACGAACCTGATCGCGGCCATGACCCGCGCCCCACGCGACCCGGTCCCGGTGCAGGACGGCGAGGTGCTGCCGGCGCTGGGCGGGCTGCGGGTGGTGCACACGCCGGGGCACACGCCGGGGAGCATCTGCCTCTACGCGCCGTCGCTGCGCCTCGTCTTCGTCGGCGACGTGCTGCAGGTCATCCGCGGCAGCGTCACCTACGCAAGCTCGTTCTTCAGCGCCGACTTCCCGGCGGCGCGTGCCTCGATCGCCCGGCTGGCGGCGCTCGACGTGGAGACGATCGCGTTCAGCCACTACCCGCCGTGGCGCCGGGACGCGCGCGCCACGCTGCAGGCGCTGGCCGACGGGGCCGCGATGCTCGGGGCGTGACGGACCGCAGTCGCGCCGCAGGGGAACCATCGCAGACTCGCCGCCAGCCGCGTCGAGCAAGGAGCCGGAGATGGAGACGCTGATCGACCTGCTCGACCGCTCCGCGGAGCGGTACGGTGACCGCCCCGCGCTCGTCATCAAGCCGGGCTTTCGCACTCGAGTCTGGCGCTATGGAGACATCGCCGAGCTCGTGCCGCGCGTCGCCGGCGTGCTGCGCCGGGCGGGCGTGGAGCCGGGGGACCGGGTCCTGATCTGGGCCGTCAACCGCCCCGAGTGGGGAATCGCCTTCCTCGGCGTCGCGTACGCCGGTGGCGTCTCCGTCCCGCTCGACGTGCGGACCACCGATGAGCTCGCCGCCAAGGTCGCCGGAGCGACCCGTCCGAAGCTGGTGCTAGCCTCGCAGCCGACGCTCCAGCAGGCGAGCCGCCTCGAGCTCCCCGCGCTGGCGGTGGAGTCGCTCGTCGACGTCGCGCGCGACGCGGAGCCGCTGCCGCGGCCGACGCCGCGGCCGGACGACCTGCTCGAGGTCGTCTTCACCTCGGGGACGACGGGCGAGCCGAAGGGCGCCATGCTCACTCACCGCAACATCGTGAGCAACGCCGCCGCGGTGCAGAGCGTGGTGCCCCTCGGGCCCGAGACGCGCCTGCTCTCGATCCTGCCCCTCTCGCACATGTACGGGCAGAACCCGGGCTTCCTGGCGCCACTGATCGCCGGCGCCTCGGTCGTCTATCCGACCAGCCTGCAGCCGCTGGTCCTCGCCCGTACCGTCCGCGAGAACCGGGTGACGATGCTGCTCATGGTCCCGCAGGCGCTGAAGCTGCTCACCAACGCGGTCGAGCGCCGCGTCGACGCCGCGGGGAAGCGAGCCGCATTCGAGCGCCTGCACCGGGTCGGCGGGCGGCTGCCGCTCCGGCTGCGGCGCCTCGTGTTCCGGCCGGTCCTCAAGCAGTTCGGCGGCGACCTTCGCTACGTGGCGGTCGGCGGCGCCGCGCTGAACCCGAACGTCGCCCGCCGCTGGGAGGAGATGGGCGTCGACGTGCTGCAGGGCTACGGCGCGACAGAGGCATCGCCGGTGATCGCCTTCACCCGGCTCGACCGCAACGTCATCGGCACCGTCGGCCAGGTCGTCCCCGGCGTCGACGTCCGCATCGCGCCCGACGGAGAGGTGCTGGTGCGCGGGCCGAACGTGTTCGCCGGCTACTGGGAGCGGCCCGACGCGACCGAGGTGGTCCTCCGCGACGGCTGGTACCACACCGGGGACCACGGCACGCTCGATTCCGATGGCTTCCTGACCCTCCGCGGGCGGAAGAAGGACATGCTCGCGATGCCGGACGGGACGAAGGTGTACCCCGACGACGTCGAGGCCGCAATCGTCAGGGACCCGCGCGTCCGGGAAGCCGCCGTCGTCGGGCTCGAGCGGCGCGGCGGTGACGTGCAGGTGCACGCCGTACTGGTCGTCTCCGATCCGGCCGACGCCGGCGACGTGATCCGAGGCGCGAACGCCCGCCTGGGCGCGCACCAGCAGATCCGGGGGCACAGCGTCTGGCCGGAGGACGATCTGCCCCGGACGCCGTCGCTGAAGGTCAGGAAGAACGTGCTGCTCGACTGGCTGCAGGCGGAGCAGCGCGACGCGGCCGCCACGCCGCGTGAGGCGCCGGTCGGGACGCAGACCGCGGCGGAGCGCCTCGTCGCGCAGATCGAGAGTGTCGCGCTCGATGCGGTCCGGCCCGAGGCGCGGCTCTCGTCGGACCTCGGCCTGGACTCGCTGGGCCGGGTCGAGCTGCTGGGCCTGATCGAGGAGGAGCTGGGCGTCTACCTCGACGAGGACGCCCTCGATCCGGACGCCACCCTCGGCGAGCTGCAGGCCATGATCGACGCCGCGGCCGGGGAGCGGCGCGAGCAGGGAATCCTGGCCTGGCCGCTCAACCCG
>DATADA010000064.1:0-7893 GCA_036258775.1 Candidatus Limnocylindria bacterium
ATCTCGCCGGCGTACATCTGCGGCTGCCAGCCGAACGGGTGACCGGGCTGGTAGTGGAGCGGCGAGGCTCCCCGACGGACGTCGTCGATCGCACCTGCGACGGCGCCGATCTCGCGGTACAGCCAGTCGACGCGGCGGCCCTCGATCAGCAGCCAGCCGCCGCCGTTGATGCGCGGCCCCCAGCCACCGGGCTCGGTCAGCGTCACGTCGCGCCGGTCGTCGACCTCGCTCGCGAGCCGGCGGAGCGCGGCGAGATCGAAGCCGACCTCGCCGTCGTACAGCAGGCCGAGGTCCAGGTCGCTGGCCGCGTCCGCCGTCCCGCCGGCGGCGGAGCCACCGGCCGTGACGGCCACGATCCCCGCCACGGAGCGCAGCCGGGGCGTCAGGCGGCGGCCGAGCTCGAGCAGGGCCGCGCCGTCGACGGACCGGGCGGCGGGATCGCGTGCCGGCTGCTCGGCGCCGGCCACGTCAGTGGCGCGGCGTGACGACGTTGACGAGGCGTCCGGGGACGTGGATGACGCGCGCGGGCGGCCGACCGCCCAGGTACGCCTGCACCCGCTCGGACCCCAGCGCCAGCCGCTCGATCTCGTCCGCCGGGGTGTCGGGCGTGACGACCAGCCGGTCCCGGAGCTTGCCGTCGACCTGGACGGGCAGCTCGATCGTGGTGGCCGCCGCCAGTCCCGGGTCGTGGATCGGCCACGACTGACGGTGGATCGAGTACGGCCGGCCGCGCCGCGACCACAGCTCCTCGGCGATGTGCGGCGCCACCGGCGCAAGCAGCAGCAGCAGCGCGTCGACCGCCTGGGCGTACCCCCGCGAGCCGGCCATGCCCGCCTCGCGCTCGCGCACGATGGCGTTCGTCAGCTCCATGAGCTTGGCGATCGCCGTGTTGAAGCGGAAACCCTCGTAGTCGTCGGTCACGCCTGCGATCGCCACGTGGGTCGCCCGCCGCAGCGCGCGTGTCATCTCGTCGCCGGTGCCGAGCAGGTCCTCGTCCCCCGGGGTGTCACGGGCGCCATCGGTCGCCGGCAGGGCGGCGTCCCACACCCGGCCCAACCAGCGGTGGATGCCATCTATGCCGGTCGGGCTCCACGGGCCGCCCTGGTCCCACGGGCCGATGAACATCAGGAACGCGCGGACGGTGTCGGCCCCGTAGGCGGCGGTCAGGTCGTCGGGGTTCTGGACGTTGCCGCGCGACTTGCTCATCCGCGCGTGGTCGGCGCCCAGGATCTGTCCCTGGTTGCGCAGGCGCAGCCACGGCTCGTCGAAGCTCAGGAGCCCCAGGTCGCGCAGCGCCTTGGTCAGGAAGCGGCCGTAGAGCAGGTGGAGCACGGCGTGCTCGGCGCCGCCGGTGTACAGGTCGACCGGCAGCCACTCCCGAACCTGCTCGGGCTCCCACGCACGGGTGTCGTTCTTCGGCGAGGCGTAGCGGAGGTAGTACCAGGCCGAGTCGACGAAGGTATCCATGGTGTCGGTCTCGCGCCGCGCCGAAGCGCCGCAGACCGGGCAGGTCGCTCGCAGGAAGCCGGCGTGCGACTGGAGCGGGCTGACGCCGGTCGGCGCGAAGTTGACATCAGCCGGCAGCTGTACCGGCAGCTCGGACTCTGGCACCGGCTGGGCGCCGTGCTCGTTGCAATAGACGATCGGGATCGGCGGGCCCCAGTAGCGCTGGCGGCTGACCAGCCAGTCACGAAGTCGGTACGTGACCGCCGGGCCGCCCAGGCCGAGGTCGGCCAGCTGCCGGCTGATCGCGCCGATCGCCTCGCTGGCCGGCATGCCAGTGAACTCGCCGGACTCGACGAGCACCTCGTCGGCGGTGTGCTGGACGAACGGCTCGCCCTCGGGTGGCGAGCCACCCCGTGGCAGCACGACGTAGCGGATCGGCAGGTCGTACCTGCGCGCGAAGGCGTAGTCGCGCTCGTCGTGGGCCGGGACGGCCATGATCGCTCCGGTGCCGTAGCCCATCAGCACGTAGTCGGCGATCCAGATCGGGATCTGCTCCTGGGTCATCGGGTTGGTCGCGTACGCTCCGATGGAGACGCCGCTCTTCTCCCGGTCGGCCGAGAGGCGCTCGATCTCGGTCTGGCGCCGGGCGGCCGACACGTACGCCTCGACATCGGTCCGCCGCTCGGGCGCGGTCAGGACCGACACCAGGGGATGCTCGGGGGCCATCACCATGAAGGTCGCGCCGTACACCGTGTCGGGGCGGGTGGTGAAGACCCGGATGCGTTCGTTCGAGCCGTCGGGCAGCGTCACCGGGAAGTCGATCTCGGCTCCCTCGCTGCGCCCGATCCAGTTGCGCTGCATGAGCTTGATCGGCTCGGGCCAGTCAAGGCCGTCGACGCCGCTGAGCAGCTCGTCGGCGTAATTCGTGATCCGGAAGAACCACTGCTCCAGGTCGCGCTTGTCCACCGGCGTGCCACAGCGCCAGCAGCGACGTTCCGTGCCGAGCACCTGCTCACGCGCGAGCACCACCTGGTCCTTCGGGCACCAGTCGACCGCCGCGGCCGCCCGGTACGCCAACCCCGCCCTGTACAGCTGCAGGAAGATCCACTGCGTCCAGCGGTAATAGCCCGGGTCGCTGCTCGCCAGCTCGCGCGACCAGTCGAACGAGCACCCGGTGGTGCGGAACTGGGCGCGCATGCGGTCGATGTTCGTGGAGGTCCACACGGCGGGGTGGATCCCGCGGTCGATCGCCGCGTTCTCGGCGGGCAGGCCGAAGGAGTCGAACCCCATCGGGAACATGACGTTGTAACCCTGCATGCGGCGCATGCGGGCGACGATGTCGGGCCCTGTGACGGCATACCAGTGGCCCACGTGGAGGTCGCCGGAGGTGTAGGGGTACATCGTCAGGAGGTAGTGCTTCTCGCCCGCGGCGTCGTCCCGCGCGACGTACAGGCCCTCCCGCTCCCAGCGGTCGCGCCACTTGCGCTCGTACGAGGCGGGCTCGAATCGCCGCGCGCGCGAGCCGCGAACGGCCGTGCCGGCCGTCATGGGTCGATCCTCCGGGCGATCCACACGTCGACCCGGTAGGGGATGGTGAACCGCCGGCCGGCCAGGCCGTGCCGCGCGAACAGACCGGCCAGCTCCTGACGGAAGCGGCCCTGCTCGGCTGACGGCGCGGCGCGGACGTACGAGGCGGTGAACGCCATCCCGGCGAACTGCTCGACGGTGACCTCGACCTCGTGACGCACCTCCACGCGCTCGACGCCGCCGAAATGCGCGCTGTCCTCCAGCGCGCGGCGCGTCCGCTCGTGGCCGACGGGGCGGCCCGAGGCCAGGTAGCGGCCGGTGTCGGCCGTTCCGAAGCGCGCGTCCAGGAGGCCGTGGTAATCGGCCACGAACGCGGAGCGCTCCTCGTCGCGGACGTTCCAGAAAGCCGCGATCCCTCCACCTCGCCGGACGATGCGCGCCATCTCGCGCAGGGCCGCGCGGGGCTCGAACCAGTGGAAGGCCTGCGCTGCCGTGGCGAGATCGAACGAGGCGTGCGGCAGCCCGGTCCGCTCGGCAGCGGCCTCGACCGTGGCGACCGGCAGGCCGCGCTCGGCGGCGCGCCGGCGGAGCACGGCGAGCATCGGCCCCCCGGGCTCGACGGCGGTCACCGACCAGCCGCGTTCAGCCATGGCGATCGTCGCCTTGCCGGTTCCGGCCCCGAGGTCGACGACGCGCGGCCGATCCGGCAGCGACAGGCGGGCGGCCACGAGCGCGAAGAGCGCGGGCGGGTACCCCGGCCGGTACCGCTCGTAGTCGGGCGCCCACGCGTCGAAGGAGCGGGCGCGGGCGCGTGTGGCGTCGACGGTCACGGCACGCCCTCTTCGACCGCGGACTGCGGCGCACGATCGGCGAACCACGCCATCAGCAGCTCGTCGCGGAACCCGCCCGACGGCGAGCGGTACTGCCTGCGACGGACACCCTCGGGCACGAAGCCGGCTCGCTCGTAGACGGCGATCGCGCGCCCGTTGTCGGGAAAGACGCCGAGCTGCACCTTCGCCACACCATGCTCGCGCGCCCACTCCTGCGCGGCGCGCACGAGGGCGGAGCCGATGCCGACTTCGCGCCAGCCGTCCGCCACGCAGATGGAGAGGGTCGCGACGTGGTCGCTCACCACCCCGCGCTCGGGCGTGAGCAGCAGGTTGCCGACGATGCGGCCGGGGGCCTCGGCGACGAGCACGAGCGACTCGCCGGCGCGGATCATCTCCGCGATCCAGAAGGCCTCCGCCGGCTGCGACGTCGCGTCGGCGGGCACCGCGAGCCAGCGCCCCTCCGCGCGGACGTCGGCGAACAGCCGCGCCAGCGCCGGGGCATCGGCTCCGCGGGCGGGCCGCAGCGTCCAGCCGCGCCCGTCGGTGGCATGGCGGCGGTCGATCGGTGGTGCGGTGGTGGTCATCGGCCGATCCTTCCCGGAAACAACGAGCCCCCTCGTCGCCAGGACGAAGGGGCGCTTCGCGGTACCACCTGAGCTTGACCGACTCACTGAGGTGGTGGAGCTGGGGGGACTCGAACCCCCGACCCCCTGCATGCCATGCAGGTGCTCTCCCAGCTGAGCTACAACCCCACGGTCGGTCCACTCGTCGGCGGGATATCGGGCGCCACCCGGCCCGATCTCGCGGGCCGCTCGGCGGGCGAGTTCCGCGCCCCCGATCGCCGGCTCCCACCGTTCCGGCTCGCTACGGATCGGGCAGCGACGCGTACTGCTCCCGCGTCAACGCGTTTGGCCGAGTATATCGCAGGCCCTCGGCGGGCCGCCACCTCCCGCGGGCGCCGCTTCAGGCCAGTGCGGCGCGCAGCCGCTTCAGGCTGTCTGGCAGCTCCTTCTCGGCGGCCCTTGCGACCATCGGCTCCACGAAGCTCGCGAACCCGCGGCCCTCGAGCGCCATGCCGAAGGTGACCTTCGTGCCCGAAGGTGACGGCAGCAGGTCGAGCGTGGCGAGCACGCGCAGCCCCTGCGCACTCGTCTCGAGGCCGAGATGCGTGGGCGCCTCGTGCTCGACGACGCGCAGGTCGACGGTCAGCGGCTGCCCCAGCAGCTGCCGCCGGATGCGCGCGGTGGAGCCCACCCGGACGGGGCCGTCGGAGGTCCGCTCGGCGAGCTCCACCCCCTCCTGCCAGCGCGGCAGGTTGCGGACGTCCTCGATGAACGCGAAGACGCGCTCCGCGGGCACCGGGATCACGAGGGACGACTCGACGCGACGCATGCGCGAACCCTATCCGCTAGCCGACCAGCGCGGCGCGGATACGGCGCAGGTCGTCGACGAGCCCGGCATACGCCTCCTCGCGGGCGACCGCGTCCGGCGCGCGCAGGATGGACGACGGGTGGACCGTCGCGGCGATCGGCGGGCCGAACGTCGACGGCATCAACTCGCCGTGCTGCCGGGTGACGCGGAAGGTCGGGCCGATCAGCGCCTGGGCGGCCGTCGCGCCCAGGCACAGGATCAGCTTCGGCCGGACCGTCGCGAGCTCGGCCTCGAGCCAGGGGCGACAGGCGCTGATCTCCTCGCGGTTCGGCTTCTGGTGGATGCGGCGCTTCCCGCGCGGGATCCACTTGAAGTGCTTCACGACGTTGGTGACGTACACCGCCTTGCGGTCGACGCCCGCCTCGACCAGCGCTCGGTCGAGCAGCTCGCCGGCGGGTCCGACGAACGGCGCGCCGGTCCGGTCCTCGCGGTCGCCGGGCTGCTCCCCGACGAGCATCAGCTCGGCCCGCGCGAGGCCGTCGCCGAAGACCGTCTGGGTCGCGTTGCGGTACAGGTCGCACGCGCGGCAACCGGCCGCCGCGGCGCGCAACCCGTCGAGGTCCGCGCGCTCGACCGCCTCGCGGGGGACGGGCGCCGGGGGATAACCCTCCACGCCCGAGCGCGCGTGCAGGCCGGGTGCCATCCCGTCCGGCCCATCGGTACCATTCGCCCGCCGGCGTGCCGGCGGCTATCCTTCGGGGGCGCGACGCGCCGCCCTTGCCGAGCCGCCGGGCTCCGCGCCGCTCGAGCATGGAGTCCGCCGTCGTGTCGCGACGCATCCTCGCCATCGCCCTGCTGCCGGCCGCCCTCCTCGCCGCATGCGGCGGCGCCGGCCGCCCCGAGCTGTCGGATCCGCGGGAGATCATCACCCAGGGGCTGACCGCCCTCGGAGAGCTGGACTCCTTCCGCTTCGAGCTGGCGGTCAGCGGCGAGGTCAGCCCGCCGGAGACCGGCGGCATGACGGTGAGCCTCGACGGCACGAGCGTCAGCGGCGCGGTCGACGTCGGCGGACGCCGCGCCGGCATCGAGTTCGCGGTCCCGACCCTGATGGGGCTGTCCGGCGAGATGCGCCTGGTCGACGAGGCGATGTTCGTGAAGACCTCCCTCACCGGCGAGCGCTGGTCCCGACAGCCGCTCGAGGACGAGGAGGCGCTCGGCGCCGCCGCGGATCCGGCCGAGGCGATCGCGACGGCCCGCGATTTCCTGTCGCGGGAGGGGGTCGAGAGCCGCAAGCTCGACGACGCCGAGTGCGGGCCCGAGGATGAGCGGACCTGCTACAACGTCGAGCTCGAGGTGCCGTCGGAGATCCTGGCGGAGGCCGAGGGCGCGGCCGAGATGGCCGACGCCTTCCCCGACGGCCTGGATCTGACGCTGCTCTTCGACAAGGAGACGCTCCACCTGCGCGAGGCGTCGACCACCGTCTCCTCGCCCGACATCGGCTCGCTCAACGTGAGCCTGCAGCTGACCGACTTCGACGAGGCGGTGAGCGTCGAGGCGCCCCCCGCGGACGAGGTCGACGAGGGCGGCGGCGGGCTCCCCTTCCCCTAGGCCGCGCTCAGGCTGGTGTCCTCAGCTGCTCCTCCACGAGCGAGAGCAACTGATCGATGTCGAACGGCTTCGGCAGCACCCGCAGCCGGGGGATGGCCGCCAGCTCGTCGGCGCGGCGCCGGAGCGAGGCGACGTCCGCGGAGCAGACGATGACCGGGATGCTCCGCAGCTCGTCGTCCCGCCGTGCCCCCTCCAGGAAGCGCCAGCCGGTCTCGCCGGCGGGCATGACCAGGTCCACGATGAGCAGGTCCGGACGGCTGCGGCGGACCGGCTCGAGCGACGGGATATCGACCGCCTCGAACGTCGTCACCTCGTAGCCGGAGTCCTCCTCGAGCAGCACGTTCATCAGCTCCAGGAAGGCCGGGTCGTCGTTGATGACGGTGATCCTCGTCTTCCGGCCGCGGGCCATCGGTCCGCTCCGGTCACGCTCCCGGCCGGGTGGAGGAGCGGGCATGTCCCGGACACCGTTCCTGCACCACGGTGAGCAGCTCGGAGGGATCGAACGGCTTGCTGAGCGCGACGTCGACGTCGTACTCGCGCGCGACCGATACGGCGTCGCTGTGCGCCGACAGGACAATGACGGGTATGTCGGCCAGATCGTGGTCGGCGCGCAGCGTGCGCAGCACCTGCCATCCGTTCACGCGCGGCAGCATCAGGTCGAGGATGATGGCGCACGGCGGCGGAGCGCTGCGCAGCGTCTCGAGCGCCTCCGCGCCGTCCGGGACGCTGTAGACCTTGTGCCCGGTGTCGACGAGCAGGTCGGTCAGGAGGGCGCGGATCTCGGGCTCGTCGTCCACCACCAGCAGCGTAGTGGAGCGGTCGATGCCAAACCGGTTCATGGCTGGCAGTCGCGCACGGCGCGTGCCAGCGGACAGGGACGCCGAAGAGGGACGGGGTGGTGGAGATGAGGGGACTCGAACCCCTGACCCCCGCGATGCGAACGCGGTGCTCTCCCAGCTGAGCTACATCCCCACGGGCGGACGAGTATAGCAGGGCGTTGTTGTAGAACAGATGTTCTATTAGACTTCCCGGTTGTGACCGATGCCGCTCGCTCGCGCCCCGGCCTCGACGCAGCGCTGGCGAGGCTGGAGTCGCGCGGCCTCCGGCTACG
>DATADA010000065.1:0-7476 GCA_036258775.1 Candidatus Limnocylindria bacterium
CAGGCCGAGGTGCGGGTCCGCCAGCGCCGCCTGGGTGACGACGTCGAAGGTGCGACCGACGGCCAGCACGAGCTGGACGTCGCTCAACGGCTCGAGGCCGCCGCCGAGCCGCGAGCGCGGCCGCCGAATGCCCTTGGCCACGACGCGGAGCTTGCCGAGGCGCGGCGTCAGCACGGTCAGCACCCGGTCCGCCTCGCCCAGGTCCATCCCGCGCAGGACGATCGCCTCGGTCTTGTAGAGCCGGGTGCGCGGGCTCATGGTCCGCCACCCGCGGTGCCGTCAGGCGGAAACTTGCTACTTTCAGGTACCATGTCAGACGTGGCCCATCCCGGCGCGAGCCTTCGCTACCCTTCGGCGGTGGACGTCCGAACCGAGTTTAGCCAGCTGCTCTCGGAGATCGAGTCGGAGATGCGGTCCGTGCTCGAGGAGCGTGACGGCCGCGCCCGGCCCCTGTACGAGATGCTCGCCTACCACCTCGGGCTCGACCAGCCGGACGGGCCGCGCGGGAAGCGCGTGCGCCCGCTGCTCGGCCTGCTCGCCTACCGGGCGCTCACCGGCGACCACCGTCCGGCGTTGCCCGGCGCGGCGGCGGTCGAGCTCGGTCACAACTTCAGCCTGGTCCACGACGACATCGAGGATGCCGACCGCGAGCGGCGGCACCGCCCGACCCTGTGGGCCATCTGGGGCATCCCGCTCGCGATCAACGCCGGCGATGCCCTGTTCGCGCTGAGCCGGCTCGCGCTCTACCGGCTCATCGGCGAGGGGTTCAGCGAGCGTGCGGTGCTGGGCGTCATGCGCGTCTACGACGAGACGTGCCTGGCGCTGTGCGAGGGGCAGTTCCTGGACATCAGCTTCGAGCGGCGGCCGGAGGTGAGCGTCGAGGAGTACCTCGAGATGATCGACAAGAAGACCGCCGCGCTGATCGGCGCCAGCCTCGAGGCAGGCGCCATCCTCGCCACGGACGACGTTCGCACCGGCGCCGCCTTCAGGCGCATCGGCCTCGACCTCGGCCTCGCCTTCCAGATGGCCGACGACGTGAAAGGCACCTTCTGGGCCAGCTCGGTCTCGGGCAAGCCGGAGGCGGGGGACGTCCGCCGCCGCAAGAAGACGATGCCCGTGGTCTGGGCGATCGCGAATGCAGCGACTCGCGATGCCGATCGCCTTCGCGAGCTCTACCGGGCGCCGGGCGGGGATGGCACCGACGGTCCGGGCGCGACGACCCCGTCCTCGACCGCTCCCATGGCGGAGCGCGACGTCGACGAGGTGCTCGAGATCCTCGAGCGCTGCGGCGCGCGGGAACACACCCTCGCCGAGGCGCGCCGCTACCGCGACCTCGCCCTGGACGGCATCGAACGGCTGCGCGTCCCCGACGCTCGTCGCGCCGAGCTGGCCGCCCTGGTCTCGGCGGTCATCGCCGCCTAGTCGCGGTCAGGTTTCGGCCGGCCCCGTGCCGTTGGCGTCGACGTCGGCCGCGCGGCGCGGTCGCGTGGCGACCACCTTCGCGACGCGTCGCGGATCGGCCGCTTCGACGCGGAGGGTGACGTCGCGGAAGGCGACCTCCTCGCCGGGGAGCGGGATCCTGCCGGTGCGGTGGATGATGAAGCCGCCGACGGTGTCGTACGCCTCCTCGTCGGACTCCTCCTCGTCGCCGAGCGCGAACAGGTCGCGGAGGTCATCCATGCTGACGCGCCCGTCGAGCCGGTAGGCGTCGTCGCCGTCGACCGCGATCGCCTCCACCATCGGCTCCTCGACGTCGTACTCATCCTGGATCTCGCCGACGACCTCCTCGACCACGTCCTCGAGCGTCACCAGGCCGGCGGTCCCACCGTACTCGTCGACGACGATGGCGATGTGGCGCTTCCCGCGCTGCATCTCGTGGAGCAGCTCGTCGACCCGCTTCGACTCTGGCACGTAGACCGGCGGTCGGACGATCGCCCGCACGTCGATCCCGTCCGCGCGGCGGCCGTTCCCCTTGAGGTACGGCAGCAGGTCCTTGGCGTACAGGATCCCCACGATGTTGTCGAGGTTCTCCTCGTAGACCGGAACGCGCGAATGCCCCGCCCGCACGATGACGTCGAGGACCTCGTCGAGCGGGGCGCCGACGTCGACGGCCCGCATCCCGATGCGCGGCACCATGACCTCGTGGACCGTCTTCTCTCCGAGCTCGATGACGCCGTGGATCATCTCCTTCTCGTCCGGCTCGATGTCCCCCTGCTCCGAGCCGGTCTCGACCAGGACCTTGAGCTCCTCGGTCGACAGGTAGCCGTGCCTCGGCTTTTCGGTGCCGCCGAGGGCACGGACCAGGACGTTGCTGACCCCGCTGATCCCCGCCACGATCGGGGCCAGGATGCGCTCCATCCAGCCGATCGGACGCGCGACGACCAGCGCCAGGCGTTCGGGGAACGCGAGCGCCATGGTCTTCGGCACCAGCTCGCCCATCACGATCGAGGCGAGCGCGATGAGCAGGGTGACGAGCACGAAGGCGATCTCGTCGGCCGCCGGCCGGACCCAGTCGGCCGGGATGAGCCCGATCCAGCCGGCCACGACCCCCGACAGGCTGATGGCGCCGACCGCCGAGGCCAGGAACCCGAGGAAGGTGATCGCGACCTGGATGGTGGCGAGGAACCGGCTTGGGTCGTCGGTGAGCCGGCGGGCCACCCGGGCCGCGCCGCTGCCGTCCTCGGCGAGCTGCTCGAGGCGGTGGCGCTTCACCGTGATGAGGGCGATCTCGCTGGCGGCGAAGAAGCCGCCGATGAGGATGAGGACGAGGACAACCGCGAGGTCGAGGACCGGGTTGCCGGTGGTACTGCTGCCTTCAGGCATGCGTGGAGCGGGTCACGCCTCCCCTTGCGGGTTCCGATCCGGCGCGCCGTCGGCCACGGCGGCCGGCTGCCGCTCGCCGGGTGCGGGACGGGCGCGCCGCCGCAGCTCGATCGGGCGGGCCGGCATGCCGACGACCGTCTTGCCGGGCGGCACGTCGCGGGTGACGACGCTCCCCGCGCCGGTGCGAGCGCCGGGGCCGACGGTGATCGGCGCGCGCAGCATCGTGTCCGAGCCGATGAACGCGCCATCGCCGATGACGGTTCGGTGCTTGCGCTGGCCGTCGTAGTTGACCGTCACCGTGCCCGCTCCGAGGTTGACGTCCTCCCCCACCTCGGCGTCGCCGACGTAGCTGAAGTGGTGCTGCTGGCTGCCCGCGCCGATGCGGCTGTTCTTGATCTCGGCGTAGTTGCCGATCCGGCAGCGCGACGCCACCTCCGTGCCGGGCCGCAGGTGGCTGTACGGGCCGACCTCGACGTCCTCGGCCACCGCGGACTCCTCGACGACGCTGGCCCACACGCGGCTGCGCGGCCCGATACGGCTGTCCCGGACGTGACTGTTCGGCCCGATGACGGCGTCCGACGCGATCCGGGTGGCGCCCTCGAGGATCGTCCACGGCTCGATGCGCGCGTCCTGCCCGATCTCCACCGCCGCGTCGATGCGGGTCGTGCCCGGATCGACGATGGTCACCCCCGCGCGCATGTGCCGCTCCGCGATCCGCCGCCGCATCAGCTCCTCGGCGGCGGCGAGGGCGACCCGGTCGTTGATCCCGAGCGTCAGCCGCGGGTCGGCCGCCTCGACCACGCGGACGCGGCGCCCCGCGCCGACGGCGACCGCGACCAGGTCCGTCAGGTAGAACTCGCCGGAGGCCGAGGCCGGGACGCTGCCCACGTTGGCCCGCAGCCAGGCGGCGTCGAAGCAGTAGGTTCCGACGTTGATCTCGCGGATGGCCGCCGTCGGCGTGTCGGCGTCGCGCTCCTCGACCACCGCGCGCACGTCGCCGTCGGGGTCGCGCACGACGCGGCCGTAGCCGGTCGGGTCCTCGGCCCGCGCCGACAGGAGCGCGATGACCGCCTCGCCCTCCGCCTGCTCGCGAAGCAGGGCGCGGAACAGCTCCGGCGGGATGAGCGGGGCGTCCCCGACCGTCACGATGACGTGGCGGGTGACCACCGGCACGCGGCCCAGCCCGACCCGAACCGCGTCGGCCGTGCCGAGCTGCGGCTCCTGGCGAATCGTCGCCACGCCGTCCAGCGCGGCCTCGACCGCCTCGGCGCCGTGGCCGGTCACGACCACGCGGTGGCCGACGCCGGCCGCCCCGAGCGCATCGAGCACGTGGGCCAGCATCGGTCGTCCGGCGAGCGGATGGAGGACCTTCGGAACCCTCGATCGCATGCGGGTTCCCTGTCCGGCGGCCAAGACGATGGCCGCGGTGGCTGTCACAGCCGGCGATGGTAGGGGCGCCCGGAACGGGGCGTCAACTTGCGCGCCGCGGGTCCGTGGCGAGCCCGACGCACTCGATCTCGACCAGCGCACCCTTCGGCAGGGCGCGGACGGCGACGGTGGTGCGCGCCGGGTACGGCTCGGGCATGCGCTCGGCGTAGGCCTCGTTGACCGCGGCGAAGTCGGCCATGTCCGCCAGGAAGATCGTCGTCTTCACGACCCGGTCGAGGCCCGATCCGGCCGCGCGCAGGATCGCCTCGACGTTGGCGAGCGCCCGCTTGGCCTGCGAGGTGACGCCCCCCTCGACCAGCTCCCCGGTGGCGGGGTCGCTGCCGACCTGGCCCGCCGCGAAGACGAGCCCGTTCGCCACCACCGCATGGCTGTAGGGGCCGATGGCCGCCGGGGCCCCCTCGGCCGTGACCGCCCTGCGATCGCTCACCCTCGCACCTCCTCGTTGCCGTCTGCCGGCTCGATGCTAGTCGCTCGCCCCCGCAGCCGGGTGATGGTCGTCGCCACGCCGCCACGCCGCAGGCGCGCAGCTGCGGCGCCGGCGCGCTCCGGGTCGTCGGTCAGCGCGAAGATCGTCGGGCCGCTGCCCGTCATGTGCGGGTCGAGCCCCGCCGCGAGCACCAGTCCGCGCAGCGTGTCGAGCTCCGGCCTGAGCCGCGTCGCGGCTGAGAGCAGGTCGTTCCCTGCCGGATCCAGGGTCGGCGCGGGGGCACGCGAGCTCCAGTCCGACGGCCGGCTCGCCGCGAACACGTCGGCGGTGCGCAGGCTGAACGGCGGATGGACGAGCACGGCGGTCGGCGCCGCCTGCGGCCGCGCCCGCCACGGCGTGTCGAGGGGTGCGACCCGCTCACCGATGCCGGTGACCAGTGCCGCAGGGATGGCGGCGGCGAAGAACGGCACGTCGGCGCCGATGACGGCCAGCTCGCGCGCCGCGTCCGGATCGGCAGCGCCCTCATCCTTCGCGGCCGGATCGCGGGCCAGCCGCCGCCCGAGCCGCCACCCGGCCGCGGCGTCCGACGAGCCGCCGCCGAGCCCGGCGGCGGCCGGGATGCCCTTGGCGAGCCGCAGGCAGATGGCACCGGGCTCGCGCCGCATGCCGGCGCTCAGCCCGCGCCAGGCCAGGTTCGCGTCCCGCTCGGCGGGCACGCCGCGAGCCGCGTCTCCCTCGAGCGCCAGGCCCGGGGCGCCGTGAAGCGCAACGAGCCGATCGGCAAGCTCGAGGAGCACCATCACGCCAGCCAGCTCGTGGTAGCCATCCGGCCGCCGCCCGAGGATCGCCAACGACAGGTTGAGCTTGGCCGGCGCCTCAAGCACCAGCCCGTGCGAAGGCGGCGTCATGCGAGGCGCGGCGCGAGCGCGCGTGCGAGGCACGCCCACTCGTCGAGAGACAGGGTCTGCGGACGCCGCTCCGGGTCGATGGCGCACGACCGGAGCGCATCCTCGACCGCGGCGCGATCCACGGGCAGCTCGCGGCTGAGCGAGTTGTGCACCTGCTTGCGCCGCTGTCGGAACCCCGCCTGGACCACGCGGTAGAACGGCTCTCGCATCGGTCCGGCCGGAACCGTGGGCTCGCTGCGTGCCACGAGGCGCAGGACCGCCGAGTCGACGGCCGGCTCCGGCTCGAAGGCGCGGGACGGGACGCGCGCGACGATCTCGGCGCGCGCCACGTTCTGGACGAACACCGACAGGTAGCTCATCGCCCCGGGCGGCGCGGCAACGCGTTCGGCGACCTCCGACTGCACGAGCAGGACGCTGATGGACGCCGGGCGGTCCCCCTCGAGGAACGCGTGCAGCAGCGGGCTGGTGATGTGGTAGGGGATGTTCGCGACCAGCTTGAACGGCTCCTCGGGGAAGATCGCTCCCGCGTCGATCGCGAGGGCGTCGCCCTCGACCAGGTCGAAGGCCGCAAGGTGGCCCAGCTCCCGCCGCAGGAAGGCCGCGAGCCGGGCGTCGAGCTCGATGGCGAGCACCGCCGCCCCTGCCGCGAGCAGGCGTCGGGTCAGCACGCCCAGGCCGGGCCCGACCTCGACGACCCGGTCGCCGGGGCTCACGTCGGCCGCGGCCACGATGGCGTCGAGCGCGCCGGAATCGGTCAGGAAGTTCTGGCTGAGCGCCTTGCGCGGACGGAGCCCTTCGCTGCCCAGCAGCCGCCGGAGCTGGCCCGGGGTCGGCGGCCGCAGCCGCTCTGCGGCGAGGGCCGGGTCGCTCACGCCGCTGCCAGCCAGGGCAGCGCCAGGGACGGGACGGCCTCGAGGTCGAATGCGGCGCGATCGCCTGCCGCCCAGCGGTATCCGGCCGCCGCGCCGATCATCGCCCCGTTGTCGGTGCACCATTCGGGCGGCGGCACGAGCAGCGGCAGCCCGATCGGTTCCAAGCGCGCGCGGAGCTCGCTCCGGAGCGAACGGTTCGCCGCCACGCCGCCGCCGAGCGCGACCGCGGCGGCGCCTCGCTCCTCGGCCGCGGCCGCCGTCTTGGTGACGAGCGCGTCGACGACGGCCTCCTCGAACGCCGCGGCCAGCCCGTCGACCGGGAGCGGCTCGTCGCGGGCACGGTAGCCGGCGACCTCCCGCAGGACGGCCGTCTTCAGCCCGCTGAACGAGAAGTCGAAGCGGCCGTCGGTCCGCGCCCTCGGGAAGCGCGTCGCCGCCTGGGCTCCCTCGGCGGCACGGCTGATCGCCGGACCACCGGGATACGGCAGGCCGAGCAGCCGTCCGACCTTGTCGAATGCCTCCCCGGCCGCGTCGTCGACCGTCTGCCCCAGCAGCTCGTAGCGTCCGTGGTCGTGCATCAGCACCAGCTGTGTATGCCCGCCCGAGACGACGAGGCAGAGGAGGGGAAAGGGAGGCTCCGGCGGGAGCGGCTCGCCGGGTCCCGCGGTGGTCAGCCAGTTGGCGTAGATGTGCCCCTCGATGTGGTTGACGCCGACGAGCGGTAGATCGTGCGCGGCCGCCAGCCCCTTGGCGAGGTTGACGCCGACCAGCAGCGACCCGATCAGGCCCGGCCCGTAGGTGACGGCCACGGCGTCGAGATCCCCGGCGACGACACGCGCCTCCGCGAGGGCGGCCTCGAGCGTCGGGACGATCCAGCGCAGCTGCTGGCGGGCGGCCAGCTCCGGGACGATGCCCCCGGTCGCGGCGTGCAGCGCCACCTGCGTCGCCACCTGGTTCGCCTCGAGCCGCCGGCCGCCGACCACGACCGCCACGCCGG
>DATADA010000066.1:0-4701 GCA_036258775.1 Candidatus Limnocylindria bacterium
ACGCCGAGGCCGGCCGACGCGCCCGTGACGATGGCCACCTTCCCGTCGAGGCGGAAGCGGTCGAGTACCGGCACGGGCGCCAGGCTACCCGCTTCGATCCGGCAAGATCCCGCCGGTGGGAGACGCGGTCCTCTACGAGCCGGACCTGGCCTGCCCGGCGCACGATGGCGTCGTGCTCGCCACCGACGTCTACCGGCCCGCCGCGGGCGGCCGCTACCCGGCGGTGCTGCAGCGGACGCCCTACGACAAGCGCCAGTACCCGCTCACATGGCCGCTCCTCGACCCCCGCAAGCTCGCCGCTGCGGGCTACGTCGTGGCGATCCAGGACGTTCGCGGCCGCTTCGGGTCAGAGGGCGGTTTCGTCCCGTACCTGAGCGAGGCCGACGACGGCGCCGCCGCGGTCGAGTGGCTGAGCAGGCAGCCCTACTGCAACGGCCAGGTGGGGATGTACGGGATGTCCTACATGGGCGGCGTCCAGTGGCTCGCCGCGCAGCGTCGGCCGCCGGCGCTGCGCGCGCTCGCGCCCGCGACGGCCCCGTTCGACTTCCAGGCCGACCACTTCCGCCGCGGCGGAGCGCTCGCGCTGGGGCTCTTGCTGACCTTCGTGCTCGGGGTGATCGCGCCCAACCGGGTGCTACGTCGCGGCGGACACGGCTTCGTCGAGCTCGTCGACGACATCGACCGGCTCGCCGAGCTGGCGCGACGGCCGGTGGCGGCCGTCGAGCGGCACGACCCGGAGCTCGCCGCGTGGATGGAGCGCGTGATCGCCGGCGACGGCGTACCCGAGCGGCCGCCGAGCCCGGCGGTGCCTGCGCTGCAGATCGCCGGCTGGCACGACGTGCTGCTCCAGCCCGACCTCGACCGCTTCGTGGAGATGCGCACCGCCGCAGAGTCCCAGGAGGCGCGCGAGCGGACCCGGCTCGTCGTCGGCCCGTGGGCGCACGCGGCGTTCCTCAACGGCGTCGGTGAGCTCGACTTCGGCGTGCGGGCGTCCGGCGCGGCGCTCGATCTCCGCGGGGACATGACGGACCTGCACCGCCGCTGGTTCGACGCCCGGCTGCGCGGCGACGGCGATGGTGACGGCGAGCCGCCGGTCAAGGCGTTCGTGATGGGCGCCAACCGCTGGCGCGACCTCGACGCCTGGCCACCGGAGACGACGACGTTGCGGCTGCACCTGCACCGCGGCGGTGGGCTCGCGCAGCGTGCGCCCGAGCCGTCCGAGCCGTCCGCCTTCACGCTCGACCACGACGATCCGGTGCCGACGCTCGGTGGCGCGATCCTCCTGCCCGCCGGGTACGTGCGCGGCCCGGTCGAGCAGTCGCTGCGCGAGCGCCGGCCCGACGTCCTCACCTTCACGTCCGGGCCGCTCGAGGCGCCGCTGCTCGTGCTCGGCCGCGTGACGCTGGAGGCGTGGGTCGACGCGCCTGGCGACGTGGTCGCGCGCCTCTGCGACGTCGATCCCGGCGGGCGCTCGTTCAACGTCGTGGACGGCATCCTCCGGGTGCGCGAGCCCGGCCGCGTCCACGTCGACCTGTGGTCGACGGCGCAGCGCTTCGAGCAGGGCCACCGGCTCCGGCTGCAGGTGTGCGCGAGCGACTTCCCGCGCTACGACCTCGGTGCCGGCGGGCGCAACCTCATCTACCACGCACCGGACCGGCCGTCGGCGCTGCTGCTGCCCCTCGCCCGCGAGTAGAGCGCCCTGGTCGCGGCGTTGAGCGCCCACACGAGGTGCGGCTGGGGCCGGCGCGGCAGCGCGGCCGCGACCATCCCGCCGTCGACCGCCACAGTGCGCGCGAACGCGTCCGAGCGCCCCGGCTCCGCGCTCGCGAGGAAGTCGCGGATGACCGGATGCGCGGCGCTGTCGGGGTCGAGCAGCAGCAGGTGGCCCTCGCCGGCCGCGACGAGGAGCCGCGCGCGCGGGATCCGCTCGGCCAGCAGCATGGAGTTGACGGCCGGCAGCAGCGGGTCGTCGTCGCCGGTGACGACCAGCGTCGGATGCGGCAGCTCATGCAGCCAGGGCAGGCTGCCCGGCGGCACGGACAGCGCGGCCAGCTGCCACGCGTACCCGAGCGGGTGCGGTGGATGCTGCATCCGCTCCTCGCCGTGGCGGGCCAGCCACGCCGCGTCGCTGCGCGCGCGGCCGCCGACGAGGCTGCCGATGCTGCGCTCGTAGTACGCCCGCGAGTAGTAGCGCAGGGGCGTCGAGATGTGGATCATCGCGCGCATCGACCCCGACACGCCGCCCCATCCCGGTGTCGTGGCGGCGAGCACCAGGCGGCGGATGCGCGCCGGCGCCCGGTACGCGAGGTGCTGGGCGACGATGCCGCCGAACGAGTAGCCGAGCACGTCGACCCGCTCGTAGCCGAGCGCATCGAGCACGCGCTCCGCCACGCGGGCATGGCCGGGAAGCGTCAGCGGCAGCGGCGGCGTCTGCGAGCGCCCGGCGCCCGGCGCGTCGAACGCGATCAGGCGCAGCGGCCCGAGCGCGCGCTCGAGCGGCCGCCACATTCGCACGTGGGCGCCGATGCCGTTGAGCAGCAGCAGCGGCCGGCCCTCACCGGATTCGCGGACCTGCAGGCGCAGTCCTCCGACGCGGAGGATGCGCTCGATCGCTGGCGAGTCCGTTCCCTGACGCATGGTGCGAGCCGAGCTTAGGCGGGCGCCGCGCGCGGGCAGTCCGTCTCTTACCGGCGCTTGAAGTTATACCGACCGATCTGTAGAAGTTCCCTCTGCCCGAAGCGCCCCGAGGGAGGAGAAGACATGGCAGATGGCGATGGTTCTGGGCTGGTCGCCGCAGTCGACATCGGCGGCACCTTCACCGATTCGGTGCTGGTGCACGCAGACGGCCGGGTCGCTTACGGAAAGGCGCTCAGCTCGCCTGACGACGACTTCCAATCTGGCTTCTTCGGCAGCCTCTCGTCGGCGGCGACGCTCGCGGGACACGATCCGGACGACGTGTTCAAGGACCTCACCCGGCTCGTCTCGCACGGCTCGACCGTCGCGACGAACATCGTCGTCGAAGGCAAGGGCGCGACCGTCGGCCTGATCACGACCAAGGGGCACGAGGACACGCTGCTGATGATGCGCGGGCTCGGCCGGGTGGTCGGCGAGCCCCCGGAGAACATCCTGCGTGTCACGAGCACGTCCAAGCCCGCCCCCCTCGTCCCGCGAGAGCGCATCCGCGGGGTGACCGAACGAGTCGACTCCACCGGCACCGTCGTCGTGGAGCTCGACGAGGACGAGGTCGAGGCGTGCGCTCGGGAGCTGGCCGAGAAGGGCTGCGACGCCTTCGCGATCTGCTTCCTGTGGTCGACGCAGAACCCGGAGCACGAGCGGCGGGCCGCGGAGATCGTGGAGCGCGTGGCGCCCGACGCGTTCGTGAGCGTGTCGTCGAACCTCTCGAGCGCCGTCGGCGAATACGAGCGCACCGTGGCGGCGGTCGTGAACGCCTTCGTCGGGCCGCGGACGTCCGGTTACCTGCACAAGCTCGAGGACCGCCTGGCCGACCTCGGCTTCACCAAGGGCCTGATGCTCATGCAGTGCCACGGCGGCATGGTCCCGCTCGAGGACGGCACGGAGCGGCCGATCATGACGATCGGCTCCGGGCCGGTCGGCGGCATGATGGGCACGCAGGGGCTCGCGCGCGAGCTCGACATCCCGAACGTGATCGCCACCGACATGGGCGGCACCAGCTTCGACGTCGGGATCATCCAGGACCTCGAGCCGGAGATCGCCGCCGAGACGATCATCGACAAGTACACGTACCGGATCCCGGCCGTCGAGGTGCTGTCGATCGGCGCCGGCGGCGGCTCGATCGCCTGGGTGGAGCCGCACAGCGAGACGCTGCGCGTCGGCCCGCACAGCGCGAGCTCCAACCCGGGCCCCGCGTGCTACGGCCTCGGCGGCGAGGAGCCCACGGTCACCGACGCCGACCTCGTGCTCGGCTACCTCGATCCCGAGGCCGTGTTCGGCACCTCGGGCGAGCGGCAGATCCGCCCGGATCGGAAGCTGGCCGAGGAGGCGATCCGCAAGGTCGCCGAGCCGCTCGGCCTGTCGGTCATCGACGCCGCGCGAGGGATCGTGGAGATCATCGACGCGAAGATGGCGAACCTGCTGGAGAACGTCGTCGTCGGCCGCGGCTTCGACCCGCGCGACTTCACGATCTTCTCCTTCGGCGGCTCAGGTCCCGTGCATGCCGCCGGCTACGCGAGGGAGCTCGGCATCTCCGAGGTGCTCGTGCCCGGCGAGATCGCGTCGGTGTGGAGCGCCTTCGGCATCGCGCTCTCCGACGTGCGCTACACGAACGAGGGCGACGTCCAGCTCGTCTCCCCGATCGACACAGGCGCGCTGAAGCGCGCCTACGAGGAGCTCGAGGAGCAGCTGCGCCGCCAGGTGGGTGACAGCGGCAAGGCGGAGTTCCGCCGCTACGCCCGCATGCGCTACGAGTGGCAGCGAAACGAGCTCGAGGTCGGCGTCCCCGCCGGCGAGCTCAGCGACGAGGCCCTGGCGGAGGTCACGGCGGACTTCGAGCAGCGCTACGAGCAGCGCTACGGCCAGGCAGCGCTGCTGCCCGACGCGCGCTTCGAGATCGTCAACGTGCGGGCCGAGGCCCTGGTGCCGACCGGCGTCGCGGTCAAGTCGCACGGCGTCGAGGCCGGCGCCCACGACGCGCGCAAGCCCGACCGCAAGGTGGCGTTCGAG
>DATADA010000067.1:0-5016 GCA_036258775.1 Candidatus Limnocylindria bacterium
ACCGGGATCGTGCACATCGCGCCGGGCTGCGGACAGGAGGACTTCGCGCTGGCCCGCGAGCACGGCCTGGCGGTGCTCGATCCGATCGACCAGTTCGGAGTCTTCACCGATGGCTACGGGTGGCAGACCGGCCGCTTCGCCGGCGCCAGCGAGGATCCGGCGGCCGATGTCGCGCGCGACGTCGCGGCCGACCTGGAGCGGAAGGGATTGCTCGTCGCGCGCGAGACGTACTCGCACTCGTACCCGCACTGCTGGCGGTGCGGCACGCAGCTCGTCTTCCGGCTCGTCGACGAGTGGTTCATCGCCATGGACCCGCTGCGCGACCCGCTCATGGACGCGACGCGGCAGATCCGCTGGCTGCCGGAGGGGATCGGGCTCGAGGAGCGCGAGCTGGACTGGCTCCGGAACATGGCGGACTGGATGATCAGCAAGAAGCGCTACTACGGCCTGGCGCTGCCGATCTGGGAGTGCGGCAGCTGCGACGGCTGGGAGGTCATCGGCGGCCGTGACGAGCTGCGCGAGCGGGCCCTGAGCGGATGGGAGCGGTTCGACGGGCACCCGCCGCACCGGCCCTGGATCGACGAGGTGGTGATCGGCTGCCGCTCGTGCGGCGGCGAGGCGCGCCGCATCGCAGACGTCGGCAACCCGTGGCTCGACGCCGGGATCGTGGCGCTGTCGACGATGGGCTGGAACGGCGACCGTGCGGCGTGGGAGGAATGGTTCCCGGCCGACTTTGTCACCGAGAGCTTCCCGGGTCAGTTCCGCAATTGGTTCTACGCCCTCATCACCGAGACTGCGGTCATGACCGACCGCGCGCCGACCAGCACCCTGTTCGGCTACGCGCTCGTCCGCGACGAGCACGGCGAGGAGATGCACAAGAGCAAGGGGAACGCGATCTGGTTCGACGACGCGGCCGACCGGATCGGGTCCGACGTCATGCGCTGGATGTACTGCGCCGCGAACCCGGCCACGAACCTGAACTTCGGCTACGGCCCCGGCCACGAGGTCGTCCGTCGCTTCTTCCTGCCGCTGTGGAACACGTACGGCTTCTTCGTCACGTATGCGCGGCTCGACGGCTGGCGCCCCGAGGGCTGGACCGATGGCGCGCTCGCCTCGGGCGAACGGGGTGCGGGCGGTGACGCCCGGACCCTGCTGGACCGCTGGATCCTGTCGCGGCTGGACGCGCTCATCGGCGAGGCGCGAGAGGCGCTCGACGCCTACGACGCCGCGCGCGCCTGCCGCGCCATCGAGGCCTTCGTCGACGAGCTGTCGAACTGGTACGTGCGCCGCAACCGGCGGCGCTTCTGGAAGGGGGAGCTCGACGCCGACAAGCGCGCCGCCTACGGGACGCTGCACGAGATCCTCACCACCCTCGCCCGGCTGCTGGCTCCGTTCGTGCCGCACGTCGCCGACGCGCTGTGGGAGAACCTCGTGGTAACGGTGGACGGCGAGGCGCCCGACAGCGTGCACCTCGTCGACTTTCCGACCGCCGCGGGCCGGACGGACCCGGAGGTGGACGCCGGCGTCGCGCTCGCGCGAAGGGTGGTGGCGCTGGGCCGGAGCGCGAGGGCGGCCGCCGGCGTCAGGACTCGACAGCCGCTGCGCGCCGTCCGGGTCAAGCTGCCGCCCTCGGCCGGCGGCAGGCTCGCGCCGGACCCCGCGCTCGCCGACGAGCTGACCGCCCAGATCCTCGACGAGCTCAACGCGAGGGCGCTGGACCTCATTCCCGACGAGTCCGAGATGGTGGAGCGCACGCTGTACCCCCTGCTCCCCGTGATCGGCCCGCGGCGCGGGCCCGCCGTGGCTCGGATCATGGCCGCCGTTCGTGCTGGCCAGTGGACGCTGCGCGACGACGGCCGCGCCGAGGTCGCCGGATCCGTGCTCGAGCCCGACGAGTTCCGGCTCACCGCGCGCGCCCGCGCGGGGCACGAGGTCGCCGAGGAGGAGGGTCTGCTCGTCGCGCTCGATACGCAGCTCGACGAGGAGCTGCTCGCGGAGGGCGCCGCGCGCGAGGTCGCGCATCGCCTCCAGACCATGCGGAAGGACGCGGGGTACGAGATCAGCGACCGGATCGACGCGGTCATCTCCGGGCCCGATGCGCTGGTGTCGCGTCTCGCCGCCCACCGCCGCTGGCTGGCGGAGGAGACGCTGGCGCGACGCCTCGAGATCGCGCAGGACGCGACCCTCCCCGGCGCCGATCGTACCGAGGATCTCGAGCTCGACGGCAGCACGCTGCGCCTCGCCGTCCGCCGCGCTTCCTCGGGCTGAGCAGCGCCGACGGGCCGGCGCCGTCGGCTAGGCTTGGGGGATGAGCCACTCGGCGCCGCGCGGCAGGGGATGGGAGGAGCCCGCCGTCCTGCTCGCCGTGGCGGCCGCGATCCTGCTCGCCGACCAGCTGTCGAAGGCGGTCGTCATCGCCAGCCTCGCGCTCGGGGAGCGCGCCCCGGTCCTGGGGAACCTCGTCGTGGTCTGGCACGTCCGCAACACCGGAGCGGCGTTCAGCCTGTTCCAGGGCGGCCTCGCCCTGTTCCTGGTCGTCAGCGTCGCGGCCCTCTTCCTGATCGCCTACTACCACCGTGCCTTCCGAGGGCGCACGCTCTGGCTCCAGGGGCTGCTCGGCGTGATCCTGGGCGGGACGCTGGGGAACCTGGTCGACCGGGTCCGATTCGGGTACGTCACCGACTTCATCAGCGTCGGGATCGGCGAGCTGCGCTGGCCGACCTTCAACGTGGCCGACTCGTCGATCGTGGTCGGCATCATCATCCTGGTGGGGTACCTCAGCCTCGGGGAGCGGCCGCCCCGCGAGGTTGCCGCGTGACGGACGCGACCGCGGCGGAGCGGGTCGTGACCGGCCTCGCACCGCCCGGGCGCTTCGACCTCGCGGTCGCCGCTCTCGCCGGGATCAGCCGGGCGCACGCCCAGCGGCTCATCGCCGATGGCCGCGCCAGCGTCTCCGGCCGACGCGCGAGGGCGAGCGACCGGCTCCGCGGCGGGGAGCAGGTGCGGGTCGAGCTGAGCGCCCCGCCGGACGAGCGGCTCGAGCCGGAGGCGATCCCGATTCGGGTTGCCTACGAGGACGCCGAGCTGCTGATCGTCGACAAGCCGGCTGGGCTGGTCGTCCATCCCAGCGCCGGCCACGCCCGCGGCACGCTCGTCCACGCCCTGCTCGGCCGGGCGGTGGAGCGCGGCGAGCCGCTCGGCTCGGTGGCCGGCGTGGCGCGCCCCGGCATCGTCCATCGCCTCGACAAGGACACCTCCGGGCTGATGGCGGTGGCCAAGACCGATGCCGCCCAGGCGAGCCTCATGCGGCAGTTCGGCGAGCGCACGGTGACGAAGGAGTACCTCGCGCTCGTCCGCGGCACGCCGCCCGCGTCGCGTGGACGGGTCGAGGCACCGGTCGGAAGAGACCCGCACGACCGCCAGCGGATGGCGGTAGTCGCCGCGGGGCGCGACGCCGTCACCGAGTACGAGCTGCTCGCCCGGGCGGCGGGCCACGCGCTGCTCGCGCTCCGTCCGCTCACCGGGCGGACCCACCAGATCCGTGCCCACCTCGCGTACCTGGGACTGCCGATCGCCGGTGACGTGCGCTACGGCGGCGGCATCGGGCCCGGCGGGCTCGCGCGGCAGTTCCTGCACGCCTCGCGGCTGGTCCTCTCGCGGCCGGCCGACGGGCGTCACGTGGAGGCATGGAGCGGCCTGCCCGACGACCTGTCGGCCGGCCTCGAGGCGGCCGGGATCACCGCGCCGGCGGAGCGCGTCCCGCGCGGCCTGGGGGCCCGCGTCGAGGAGCGCACCCGCGGCGAGGAGGGCTCGTGACCGACGCCTGGGAGCGGCCCGAGAAGCGGCTCGCCTTCCCGAACCCGATGCTGGTGGTCGTCTCGGGACCGTCGGGGGTCGGGAAGAGCACCATCGTGGCCGAGCTCGCGCGGCGGCATCCGCAGGTCGTCCCGATCGTGACGGCCACGACGCGCGAGCGTCGCGACGGCGAGCAGAGCGGTGTGCACTACCACTTCATCGGCGCCGACGAGTTCGCCCGGCTGCGCGATACCGGCGCGCTGCTCGAGTGGGCCGAGGTGCACGGTTACCTGTACGGGACCCCCATCGAGCAGGTCCGCGGCATCCTGGCGGCCGGCCGCGACGCGATCCTCACGATCGACCCGCAGGGCGCGCGGTCGGTCCGGCGCCTGGTCCCGGATGCCCTGCTCATCTTCGTCATGCCGCCCTCGCTTGACGACCTCACCGAGCGGCTCAGGCAGCGTGGCTCCGAGTCGGCCGACAGCCTCGAACGGCGGAGGCGCGACGCCGAGCGATGGATGGCCGACACCGACGAATACGACCACGCGATCGTGAACGAGACGGGCCGGCCGGAGCAGGCGGCCGAGCGCATCTGGAGGATCATCCAGGCCGAGGCGCGCCGTGATCCGCCCCGCCGCATCCGCATCTGACGGGCCCGCCGCGGTCGGGCCGGCCGGCGGGCGAGCGGTCCGGGTCGCGGTCGACGCGCTCGCCGACCGGCCGGAGCGGACCTTCAGCTATCTCCTTCCTCCGCACCTGGACGATGCGGGCCCCGGATCGCTGCTGCTCGTCCCGTACGGGCGCCGGCTCGCCCTCGGCTACCTCCTGCCCGGGGATGCCGGCGACGTCCCGGACGACGTGTACTACGCGGTTTCGGCCCACCAGCTGCGACCGGTGGAGGCCGTCGTCTCCGCGCCGATGCTCACCGGCGAGCTCCTCGCGCTCGCGGAGGAGATCGCGGCGTACTACCGCGCGCCGGTGGGGACCACGGTTGCCGCCATGCTTCCGCCCGGCGTCGAGTCGCGTGTCCGGCGCCGATGGCGGGTGCTGGCGCCCGACGACCTGCCGGGCGCGGTCCTGGCCGGCCGGGACGACGGGCTCGTCGACGAGGCGCTCCTCCTGCGCCACGGGCCGCGCCGGGGGCGTGAGGCATGGCTGGAGCGCCTCCGCCGGCGCGGCGCGCTCCGCGCCGAGTGGACGCTCGAGCCTCCGTCGGTCGCG
>DATADA010000068.1:0-6660 GCA_036258775.1 Candidatus Limnocylindria bacterium
GAAGCGCCCTCCGGGTGGCGCTCGGTCACGGCCGCGACGCCGATGCCGTGGGCCCGCCGGATCTTGCGGCTGAAGCCGTACACGACCGCGCCGATGGCGATCACCGTCAGGATGCTGATGGCGCGGTCGGTGAGCGCCACAGCCGTCGCCGCCGACGACGCCACGCCGTAGATCGAGAGCGCGCCGACCACGCCGACCTCCACGAAGCCGACCCCGGCGGGGGTGAGCGGTATGGCGGTCAGCAGGGACCCGATCAGCGCCACGAACAGCGACGAGCTGATCCCCAGCCCGACGTCCGGGAGGGCGAGGGCGCGGATCACGAAGTACAGACGCAGCCCCTCGAGGATCCAGATCGCCGCCGTCAGCAGGCCGATCACCGGCACGCCCGAAAGCGAGAGCGCGCCGGTGGTCCCGTGGCGAAACCGCTCGTAGAACTCGCCCACCCGCGCCGGGAGGACGCGCGTGACCCTGTCGCCCAGGAAGCGCAGGCCAAGGATGCCGAGCACGAGCGCCACCGCGAACACGAAGCCGACCACGAACACGGCGTCGAGCTCCGGGCGCGAGCGGCCGCGGAAGCTCCAGAACCCGGCCGCCACCGCGAGGCAGAAGATGACGACGATGTCGGCGATCCGCTCGACGAAGATCGTTCCGATGGTCCTGGAGAACGAGGCTCCGACGTTCCCCTTCAGCAGGTAGGCGCGATACAGGTCGCCGAGCTTCGCCGGCACCAGGCAGTTGACGAACCACGACAGGAAGACGATCTCCGTCGCGTCCCGGAATCGGACCCGTGTCCCGACCTGGGCGAGCACGTACCGCCAGCGGTAGCCGCGGAGGGGAAAGGTGGCGTAGTACGCCAGCGTGGCGAGCAGGAGGAACCCGGGGTCGGCCCCCGAGATGCGATTCCAGACGTCCCCGAAGTCGACGTTGAGCACCACCCGGAAGAGCAGGAACAGCAGCAGGACGCCGAACGCGATCGAACCGAGAGTCCTCGGGTCGCCCAGGCGGCGGGCGAGCGAGACGTCGCGGCCGGCGACCCCCTCCGCGACCTCCTCGGCGAGGCCGTGGCCGGAGTGGTTCTCAGGCATCCGGCAGTTCGGTCTTGGCTGCTGCCTCCCGGACCTTCTCGGGCTCGGCCAGACCGGCCGGCGGCGCCGCCGGCGGGAGCTCGCTCGGCGCCGGGCGCTCGACCGGCTCGGTGCGGACGGCCTGTGGCGTCTCGGGACCCAGGATCGGGCCGGCGGCGCTCCGACGGCCGAGCCATCGGTCCACGACGTTGCGGTACACCGCGTAACGGGTGGTCATGTGGATGAAGACGGTCGAGCGCGTTGCGTGCCACTCGTTGAGCCGGAGCCCCGCGCGGAGCTCGTCCGCCGTGCTGAACGGCGGCATGGCGTTGGTCGCCATGCCGACCTCGTACCCGGAATGGGTGTCCGACGACGCAATCCCGGGCAGGTCGTAGCGGGCGGCGAACTCCGCGGCGGCCTGGTTGTATCGCCCGAGCGCGACGCGGCAGTTGAAGACCTCGACGCAGTCGATCTTGCCGGCCTTCGCCAGCCGCAGCAACGGGGCCTCGCGGATGTGCGAGTTGCGGAACGGGTCGAACGGATGCGGGATGCTGACCAGGCCACCCTGCGCGTGGATCTCATCCGCGGTCTCGTCGGCCGACAGGCCGCGCGGGATCGTCCGGCTCAGAAAGAGCCCCACCACCTCGCCGTCGGCCGTGCTCACCTCCTCGCCGACGAAGATTCGGAGCCGGTCCACGACGCCCAGCTCGCGGGCGCGGCGCTGGGCCGCCACGGCGCCCTCGACGTTGTTGTGGTTCGTCACCACCAGGTGCGTGAGGCCGCGCTGGATGGCGAGGCGAATGAGACGGTCCTCCGACAGCCGCGAGTCGCGGCTGAAGCGAGTGTGGATGTGGAAGTCCGCGTACGCGAACGAGGCCGGGCCGCTCACGAGGGGCTGACCAGGCTCCCGCGGTACCGCCTGAACTGCTCGAGCGCCCGGCCGGTGCCGATGGCGACGCTGTTGAGCGCGTCCTCGGCCAGCAGGCACGGGATCCCCGTCACCTGGGCGAGCAGCGTGTCGAGGTTGCGCAGCAGGCTTCCGCCGCCGGACATGACCATTCCCTTGTCGATGATGTCGCTGATCAGCTCCGGTGGAGTCCTCTCAAGCACGTTGCGGACCGCCGTGACGACGGCGCCCAGCGGCTGCTCGATCGCCTCGCTGACGTCGGTCGACGAGACCGCGATGGTGCGCGGCAGCCCCGCGATCGTGTCGCGCCCCTTGACCTCCATCGTGAGCGGCTCCTCGAGCGGGATGGCGGAGCCGATGCGGATCTTCATCTCCTCGGCGGTCCGGTCGCCGATCATCAGGTTGTGCCGGCGCCGCATGAAGGCGACGATCGCCTCGTCCATGCGGTTGCCGCCGACGCGCACAGATTCGCTCACCACGATGCCGCCGAGCGCGATGACCGCGATCTCCGTGGTCCCGCCGCCGATGTCGACGATCAGGTTGCCGCTCGGTCCCGAGATCGGCACGTTCGCGCCGATCGCGGCCGCGAGCGGCTCCTCGATGAGGAACGCCTCTCGCGCGCCGGCCCGGATGGCGGCGTCCCGGACGGCCCGCTTCTCGACGCTCGTCACGCCGGACGGCACGCTGATCATCACGTCCGGCCGGAAGAGGCGCACCCGCGCGACCTTGTCGAGGACGTAGCGAAGCATCTTCTCGGTCACCACGTAGTCGGCGATGACGCCGTCCTTCATGGGCCGGATGGCGCGGAGGTTGCCCGGCGTCCGGCCGATCATCTCGCGCGCCGCCTCGCCGACGGCGACGACCCGGAAGTCCTCGTCGCTGATCGCCACGACGCTCGGCTCGTTGAGGACGACGCCGCGGCCCTTCACGTAGACCAGGATGTTGGCGGTGCCGAGATCGATGCCGATCTTCATCGGGCGCTCATCGGTCCACGCTGGCGCTTGGCTGCTGCATGACGGGCGCCCGAAGTATACCGATGGCGCGGGCCGGCCTACGATCGCCGCGTGCCAGAGGGCGACACGATATTCCGGACGGCGGCCGCGCTGCGCGCCGTGCTGGTCGGCCGCTCGATCTCGGCCGCCCGCGCCCCCGCCCGGCCCCGCACGCCACGACCGCCGCGGCTCGACCACCTGGCCGGCAACGAGGTGCGCGACGTTCGGGCCGTCGGAAAGCAGCTTCTGATCTCGTTCGCCGGCGGCGAGACGCTGCGGACCCATCTCGGGATGAGCGGGTCGTGGCATTGGTATCCGACCGGCGCCACGTGGCAGCGTCCCGAGCGGCGTGCGAGCGTGGTCCTCGAGACGCCCGATGCGGTGGCCGTCTGCTTCGACGCGCGGCAGCTGGAGCTGCTGCCGGCCGGCGCCGAGGCCCGTGATCCGGTGCTCCGCGCGCTTGGCCCCGACCTGCTCGGCGAGGCGTTCGATCACGGCGAGGGCGTGGCCCGCCTGCGTGCGGTGGGGCGAGCGACGATCGGCGAGGCGCTGCTCGACCAGCGGGCGGTGGCCGGGATCGGCAACGTGTATCGCTGCGAGATCCTGTTCGTGGAGGGCATCCATCCGCGAACCGCCGTCGCCCAGCTGACCGACGAGGAGCTGGGACGGCTGCTCACCGCCGCCCGACGGCTGCTGCGCGCGAACGCCGCCGGGGGTCCGCGGTCGACGCTGCCGGGACGGAACCGGGGGCTGTGGACGTACGGCCGGGCGGGCCGGCCATGCCGGCGCTGCGGGACGCGGATCGCGAGCGCGCGCCTCGGCGAGCAGGCCCGGTGGGTGTACTGGTGCCTGCGGTGCCAGCCCGAGCGCGCCGCGTCTCCGGCTGCGGCCGGCCAGACGGGCGCGGCCGTCAGGCGTCGATCCGGTTGATGTGCGCGCCGAGGGCGACGAGCTTCGCCTCGATCTGCTCGTAGCCCCGATCGACGTGCTCCACGCCGCTGATGACGCTCGTGTCGCGGGCGGCGAGCGCGGCCAGGACCAGCGTCGCCCCGGCGCGCAGGTCCTTGATCTGCACCTCGCGCCCGACAAGCGGGGTCGGGCCCTCGATGCGCGCGTGCCGGTCGCCGGTGATCTCGATCCTCGCGCCCATCTTGCACAGCTCGCGCGTGTAGTCGAGGCGATCCTCGTAGATCGTCTCGTGGATCGACGAGCGGCCGTCCGCCTGCGTCATCAGGACGGCGGTCGGCGCCTGCAGGTCGGTGGCGAAGCCGGGGTACGGGCTCGTCTCGATGTCGGTCGGGGCGTACTTCATGCCACCGCAGACTCGCAGCACCGGCCCGTCGCCGTCGAATGCCTCGTGGGGGACGCCCATGGCGCGCAGGACCTCGAGGAACGCGCCGAGGTGCGCGGGGTCCACGCCGCGCATCCGGATGTCGCCGCCGGTCACCGCGGCGGCGATCGCGAACGTCCCCGCCTCCAGCCGATCGCCGATCACCCGGTGCTCGACGCCGTGCAGCCGCTCGACGCCGTCGACCTCGACGCGCCGCGGCGCCGCGCGCTCGATGCTGGCGCCCATCGCGCACAGCATCGCGATCAGGTCGTCGACCTCCGGCTCCTGCGCGGCATTCTCGATGGTGGTGTGCCCGCGTGCCAGGGACGAGGCGAGGAGAGCGTTCTCCGTGCCCATGACGGTGACGTACGGGAATTCGATCCGCGCGCCGCGCAGCCCGCCACGGGCCGACCCGAAGTAGTAGCCGTTCTTGTAGAGGATCTCCGCGCCCAGCCGCTCCATGGCCATGACGTGGAGATCGACCGGGCGGCGCCCGATCCGATCACCGCCGGGGTTCGGCATGATCACCTGACCGAAGCGCGCCAGCATCGGCCCCAGCAGGATGAAGCTGGCCCGCATCTTGGCGGCGGCCTCGAGCGGAACGAACAGCCAGCGGCCGTCACGCGCCTCGATCGTGAGCGAGTCGCCGTTGGTGCGCCGCACCGCGAAGCCGATGTCGCCCATGACCTCGCGCATGATCGCGACGTCGCTGATGCGCGGCACGTTGCGCAGGACGCACGGCTGGTCGGTGAGCGTGGCCGCGGCCATGAGCTTGAGGATCGCGTTCTTCGCCCCGGCGATCCTGACCTCCCCGCTGAGGGGCACACCGCCGGTCACCACGAACTTCTGCATCGGCTCCGAGAGTGTAGGGGCGCGTCCTGTGGGCGGGAGCCCTGAGCACGCGGAGACAGTCAGGACGCCGCGCGCCGAGCCGTTGTCACGCGGCGTGAGGCGGGCGGACCCTCACTGGACGCAGAACTCGTTCCCCTCCGGATCCTGCATCACGACCCAGTACTCGCCGCGCTCGACCGAGCCGGGGCGCATCGTCGTCGCCCCCAGGCGCTGCAGGCGTTCGACTTCCGCGTCCACACGGCGCTGGTGCTCCTCGAGTCCGGCCGCCTGTCCGGCACCGACGTTCAGGTCGAGGTGGACGCGGTTCTTGACGACCTTCCCCTCCGGGACGCGCTGGAAGTAGATGCGCGGTCCGTGCCCGTCGGGGTCGACCACCGCGCTGGCGCTGTTCCACTCCGACTCGGGAATCCCCTGGTCTCGGAGCCAGTCGTCCCACGACGCGAAGCCCTCGGGTGGATCCTGGAGCTTGTAGTGGAGCGCCTCCGCCCAGAACCGGCTCAGGCTGGCCGGATCGGCGCAGTCGAACACGACCTGGACCTGCGTCGCCATCGGTCGATCAGTATCGCGCCGGCGGTGGACAGCGCCCGACATGATTCACGACGGCCAGGCCTCCTTCCACTCGTGGGGGCCGGTATGGTGACCGTCGCAGAGCCCGATCCGACCGGCCATGTGGCGGCTCGGCAGGTATGGCTGCATGCCGGCCTCGAACGGCGTCGGCTGACGGTTGCAGAGCATCATGCGTGACTCCCGTGCCCACGCGTACAGGTGATCGGAGGAGCAGAAGCGGTAGCGCCGGGTGAAGTTGACCGACGCCCCGGGCGCCGGGTCGGTGGCCAGCCCGATCGGGCCCGACTCTCGCACCACCTCGATCCGCACCGGCAGCTGCGGCATCCGCGCGCCGCAGTAGTCGCAGCTGTCCACGGTCCGCCCGGGAAGCGGATCAGCCGCGCGGGCGGCGTCGGGTGGCGATCCGCTCCCGCATGAGGGCGGTCTGCAGCGCGGCCCGAACGCGGGCCAGGTCGGCCGGCTCGCTCACGCGCTCCAGCTCGCGCTCGGCGCGCCGCCGCGCGTCCACCGCCCGCTGCTCGTCGATCTCCTCGGAGTGCTCGGCGAGGTCGGCCATGACGACGACCTTGTCGGGACGCACCTCGACGAAGCCGCCTGAGATGAGCAGGCTCTCCTCGGTCCCCGCCCGCTTGATGCGCAGCTCCCCGACGCCGAGGGAGCTGATCAGCGGCGTGTGGTGCGGCAGGATGCCGAGCTGCCCGTTGCGGCCGGGCACGATCACCATGTCGACGTCGTCGGCGTAGGCCCTCCGCTCCGGCGTGACGATCTCCAGCCTCAGCGGCATGGGCCCGTCCCCGCGATCCGGCCCGCGGCCGCCTCCGCGTTCCTCATCAGCGCATACGCTCCGCCTGCTCGACCGCCTCGTCGATGCCGCCGACGAGGTAGAAGGCCTGCTCGGGCAGGGCGTCGTGCTTGCCCTCGAGGATCTCACGGAAGCCGCGCACCGTC
>DATADA010000069.1:0-5394 GCA_036258775.1 Candidatus Limnocylindria bacterium
ACCGAGCGCACTGCGGCGGCGCTACGGGACGATCGTGCGCCGGGGGCGCGCGCCGGGCCACGCGCTACGCTGGCGCCCGTGACGTCCATGAGCGAGGCCGCGAAGCACGCGGCCGAGGTCGAGCGCTGGCGCGAGGGTCGCAACGCCACGCTGCGCCGGCCGGTCGGCTGGCTGACGCTCGCGGGGCTGGACTGGCTCAGGCCGGGCGACAACCCGATCGGGACCGAGGCCGGCAGCACGGTCCGGGTCCGCTGCGGGCCGCCGCGAGCGGGGTCGATCTTCGTCGGCGATGATGGGACGCTGCGCGCGCTTCCGGATCCGGATGCGGGTGCGCTGCGCCACGGCGGGGGCCCGCTCCCGACCGAAGGTCTGCCGCTCGTGGACGACGCGGATGGGGAGCCGACGCTGCTCGAGCTCGGCCCGCTCCGAATCTGCGTCATCCGCCGCGCCGATCGGCTCGCGGCGCGGACCTGGGACACCGAGGCACCGGCGTTCCGTGACTTCGACGGCATCCCGCACTTCCCGGTGGACATTCGCTGGCGGCTCACGGCGCGGTTCGAGCGGGCGGACCCGCCGCGTCGCGTCCTCGTGCCGGACGTGGTGGGCTCCGTCGAGGAGGAGGCGTCGCCGGGCCGGGTGCGCTTCGAGGCGGACGGCGGAACGTGGGCGCTCGAGGCGCTCGAGGGCGGGCCGAACGGCGAGCTGTGGCTCGTCTTCGGCGATGCGACGAACGGCGACGAGACGTACGGCGGCGGCCGGTTCCTGTACACGCCTCCGCCCGCCGCCGATGGCAGCGTGATGCTCGACTTCAACCGCGCCTACAACCCGCCGTGCGTCTTCACGCCCTACGCCACCTGTCCGCTCCCGTGGCCCCAGAACCGGCTCCCGATCCGGATCGAGGCGGGGGAGCGGTACGCGGAGCACGCCCAAGCCTGACGCCGCGCTCCCGCACCGCGGCAGGCGGTCAAGCCTCGGAGCGCAGCTCCTCGAGGTCGATGTCGCGCTCCACGCGCCGGAGGGCGTCGTCGGTGATGAGGCCGCGGTCCCGCAGGTCGATCACCGCCAGCCGCTCGGCGCCGAGCACTGCCTGGCGGATCTCGGCGTGCTCGGCGGCCTCCTGGTCGATCGGCGTGCCGTCCACATCCTCGTGATGCGAGAGGTGCTCCTGGCGGTGGAGGTAGCGGTCGCGCAGTTGGTCGATCAGCGGCTCGTGGTCCGGCCACTCGGCGCGCAACTGCTCCAGCCGGTCGAGGGCCGCCGCGGTGGCCGCCTCGCGGGCGTGCCGCTCCTCGTCGGCGCTGGAGCCGTCGTCGCCGAGGCCGAAGCGCCGGATCAGCCACGGCAGCGTGAGCCCCTGGCCCAGCAGCGTGACGATGATGACGGCAAAGGCGAGGAACAGGATCAGGTCCCTGTGCGGAAACGGCTGGCCGTCGTTGGCGACGAGCGGCAGCGCCAGCGCGGCGGCGAGCGACACGGCGCCTCGCATGCCGGACCATCCCAGGACGAGCACCGCGCTTCGCGGCGGCGGAGGATCGCGCCGCGCGAGCCCGGGGACGATCCAGCGCGGCACGTACGTGGCGGGGAACACCCACGCCAGCCGGACGAGGATGACGGTCGCGCTGATCGCGGCCGCCAGCCACAGCAGCTCGACGAGACTCCGGTCCTCCATGCTCTCCAGCGCGAGGGGGAGCTGCAGCCCAATCAGGGTGAACGCCAAACCCTCGACGGCGAAGAGCACCATCTGCCATGTGGCCGATGCGAGGACGCGCGCATCGGGCGCCAGGATGCGCGGCGCCCGCCAGCCGAGGATCATCCCGGCCGTCACCGTGGCGAGCACGCCCGACGCGTCGACCGACTCGGCGGGCAGGTAGGCGGCGAACGGGGCGAGGAGGCTTAGCAGCACCTCCACCGGCGGGTCGGCGATGCGCGCCAGCAGCCATGCGACCGCCGCCCCGACCACCGCGCCGATGAAGAGCCCGCCGGCCGCTACCGACACGAACGAGATCGCCGCCTCTCCGGGCACGAAGCCGCCGCCGACCGCCGCCACCGCGAAGCGGTACGCGACCAGCGCCGTGGCGTCGTTGACCAGGCTCTCTCCCTCGAGGATGGTCACCAGCCGGCGGGGCATCCCCAGTCGCTGCGCGAGCGCGGTGACCGCAATCGCATCCGGCGGTGAGACGATGGCGCCGAGCGCAAAGGCGGCCGCCCACGGCATGCCGGGGATCAGCGCGTGGGCCACGACCGCCACCACGGCCGTCGTCGTCAGCACCAGGCCGAAGGCGAGGAGCGTGATTGGCCGGATGTTGCGCCTGAACTCGCGGACCGAGGTGAAGAACGCCGCCGCGAACAGGATCGGCGGCAGGAAGATGACGAGCACGATCTCCGGTGCCAGCTCGAAACGAGGCAGCCCCGGCACGAGCCCGAGCGCCAGCCCGCCGATCACCATCAGGAACGGATAGGAGATGCCGAGCCGCCGCGCGAGCAGCGCGAGCACGGCCACGGCGCCCAGCAGCAGCAGGACGGCCTCGAACTCGTGCACGGCCGTACACTACCGACCGATGAGCATCGAACCCTCCCTGCGCCCCGCCGCCACGGCGCGCCGCCCGGCCGACTTCCTGAACCGGACGGTGCGCGACATGCCGCCGTCGGGGATCCGCCGCTTCTTCGACATGCTTGCCGAGATGCGTGACGTGATCAGCCTCACCATCGGTGAGCCTGACTTCACGACGCCCGAGCCGATCACCCGCGCCGCGATCGCCAGCCTCGAGGCAGGGGAGACCCACTACACCGCCAACGGCGGCATGATCGAGCTCCGGGAGCTCGTCGCCGCCAACCTGCGCGACCGTTACGGGGTCGAGTACGAGGCGCGCAGCGAGGTCCTCATCACCGTCGGGGCCTCCGAGGCGCTCGACGCGGCGCTCCGGGCGATCATCGAGCCCGGCGACGAGGTCATCTACCACGAGCCCTGCTTCGTCGCCTACGGGCCGTGCGTCACGCTCGCCGGCGGCGTGCCCGTCGCCGTCCGGACCGGCGAGCAGACCGACTTTCGGGTCACCGCCCGCGAGATCGAGGCGGCGGTCACCCCCCGCACCAAGGCGATCTTCCTCGGCTATCCGAACAACCCCACCGGCGCCGTCCTCGACCGACCGGAGCTCGCGGCCATCGCCGACGTCGCGGAGCGTCACGACCTCGTGGTGCTGACCGACGAGATCTACGACCGGCTCGTATACGGGGACCACGAGCACACCGCCTTCAGCTCACTCCCCGGCATGCGAGAACGGACCGTCCTCATCGGCGGCTTCTCGAAGGCGTACGCCATGACCGGCTGGCGCATCGGCTTCGTGGCGGCCCCGGCCGAGATCATGGCCGGCATCGCCAAGGTCCACCAGTACGGGATCATGTGCGCGCCGACCGCCGCGCAGTTCGCCGCCATTGAGGCGCTGCGCACCGGCGAGCCATTCGTGCAGGGCATGCTCGCCGAGTACGACCGCCGGCGCCGCCTGATGACCGACCGATTCAACGAGATCGGGCTGCGCTGCTTCGAGCCGAAGGGCGCCTTCTACTGCTTCCCCAACGTCACCGATGCCACCGGGCTCTCCGAGACCGACTTCGCCGAGCGCCTGCTGGAGGAGGAGCGGGTCGGCGTCGTCCCGGGCGGCGCGTTCGGTCCCTCGGGGTCGGGGCACGTGCGCGCCTGCTACGCCACCGCCTACGAGCAGATCCAGGAGGCGATGGACCGCATCGAGCGTTTCGTGGGCCGCCACCGCGCCAGCTGAGCCCGCCGCGGGCGCGCGGAACACGCCGCCCTACAATCGGGCGGTGGCGGTGAGCAGCGCGACGAAGTACGAGACGGTCATCGGCGTGGAGGTGCACGCCGAGCTGAGGACCGCCTCGAAGATGTTCTGCGCGTGCCGGACGACGCCGGGCGAGGGCGAGCCCGACCGCCCGAACTCGCGCGTCTGCCCGATCTGCCTCGGCATGCCGGGGACGCTGCCGGTCATCAATCGGCGGGCGGTGGAGCTCGTCATCCTCACCGGCCTGGCGCTGAACTGCCGCGTCGAGACGGCGGCGGTTCGCTTCGAGCGCAAGAACTACTTCTACCCGGACCTGCCGAAGGGCTACCAGATCAGCCAGTACGCGCTGCCGCTCTCCCGCGACGGCTGGCTCGACGTCGCCGTGCCGGCGGAGGAGGGCACCGTCCGTGTCGGCATCACCCGGGCGCACCTCGAGGAGGACACGGCGCGGATGAGCCATGCCGGACGCGGCTACAGCGTCGTCGACTTCAACCGCGCCGGCGTGCCGCTGATGGAGATCGTGACCGAGCCCGACCTCCGCTCCCCGGCCCAGGCGCGCGCGTACGGCGAGACGCTGCGCGACATCCTGCGCTACATCGGCGCGTCGGACGCGGACATGGAGGCCGGTCAGCTGCGGATCGAGGGCAACATCAGCCTGCGGCCGGTCGGCGCTGCCGGGTTCGGGACGAAGGTCGAGGTGAAGAACCTCAACTCGTTCCGGTCCATCGAGCGGGCGCTGGAATACGAGGCGGCGCGGCAGGCCGACCTGCTCGAGCGCGGCGCCGGCGTCGTGCTGGAGACACGGGGCTGGGACGAGAACGCCGGCCGCACCGTGAGCCAGCGGGTGAAGGAGGAGGCCGACGACTATCGCTACTTCCCGGAGCCGGACCTGCCGCCGCTGCGGCCGTCGGCTGCCTGGGTCGAGGAGCTGCGCGCCGCCCTGCCGGAGCTGCCGGAAGCGCGCCGGCGCAGGTACGTCGACGCGCTCGGCCTGAGCGCATACGACGCCGGCGTCCTCACCGCCGACGTCGCGCTCGCGCGCTACTTCGACGATGTGGTGGCGGCGGGGGTCCCGGCCAAGCGCGCCGCGAACTGGATCGCAGGCGAGTTCAGCCGGCTCCTCAACCGACGTGCCGCGGAGGGCCTCCGCGCCGACCAGGTCGCGCTCCGCCCCGCCGCCCTCGCCGAGCTCATCGCCGAGGCCGACGCCGGTCGCGTTTCGGCCACGACCGCGAAGGAGGTCCTCGCAAGGGTGTTCGACACCGGCGAGTCGCCACGCGCGGTGATCGAGCGCGAGGGCCTCGCCCAGGTATCGGATGCCGGCGTCATCTCGGCGACGATCGATGCGGTGATCGCCGACCACCCGGCGCAGGTCGCCGAGTACCGCGCGGGGAACCAGAAGGTGTTCGGCTTCCTGGTCGGCCAGGTGATGAGGCGCACGTCCGGGCGGGCCGACGCGCGACTCGTGAACGAGGAGCTCAGGCGGCGCGTCGGCTGATTCTGGTACTTCCGTATAAGATTCGGGGGACTCGCCGCGGAAGGGGGCGCCCGACCCGAGGCGTGCGAGGGCTCGGTGCCGTGCCGCCGAGCACAGGGGACA